>JALYUK010000118.1 GCA_030853805.1 Actinomycetota bacterium
TGCAGTCCCTGGAACTCGTCGTCCTCGATGGCCTCCCGGGTGACCCAGGTGACGGTCGGGTTGACCCGCATCACCTCTTCCACGGCAGCGCGCCCCAGGTCAGGTCGCTGCCCGAGCAGTCGCCACTGATCGGGATAGGTCAACAGCGTCTGCAATGCCAACCCCAGCTGATTTCGGGTGGTCTCCATCCCGGCAAAAGCCAGGAACACCAGAGAGACCGACAACTCGCGACGGGTCAGTGCGGAGTCACCCTCGTGAGCCTTCAGCAGGGTGGTGACCAGATCGTCACGAGGATGTGCAGCACGGTCCTGGATGACGTCCTCGACATACCCCGTCAGACCGACAAGTGCCGCCTCGATCCGCGGCAGATCTTCGCGCAGATTTGTGCCGAAGGACTTGCCGAGGTCATCGGCCCAGTGCGCAACCTGGGGCCACTCGTCCGTCGGTAGCCCCAGCAGCACACAGAGGATGCGCGCGGCATACGGCTCGGCGAACTGCGACACGAACTCCACCTCGCCCTGCTGGGCGAATTCGTCGATGAGTTCGTTCGCGAGGGAGGTGAACCCCGGCTGCATCGCCTCGATCGTGCGGCGCCGGAATGCCGGGTTGAGCAGCCGCCTCAACCGCGTGTGGTCGGGGCCGTCGAGGCTGAGCAGCACCTCCTGCCACCATGCGACGAACGGTCCGTCATGCACGCCGTTCTGCGCTGGCCACCGCGCGTTGCCCTGCCGGAACCTCCGGTCGGTGAGCAACGCACTGGCCTCCGCGTAACGCAACACCGCCCAGCCGTAGGGCGTCTGCGCGCACCAGTCCGCTTCACGGGCGGTATGCACCGAATCTGACGTGACGTCGCACGCGGGATCGGACAGGTCCAGGTAGCGCGGGCTCATCCCCGAATGCTGTCACTCACGGGCCGACTACGCAGATCTTCTACCCGACCGATCTCACCGATCTCACCGAGCACTGTCCACATCGCTGCACCCGCAGACACTTGTCCACACGTCGAATGGCGCCCGCAGCGGGTTCCACCTGCCGCAGACGACGCTGTCGGACATGTCAGCTGATGCAGAACAGATCCGAGTCGCGGCCCGTGCCGTCAGCCGGTTCGCGGGGGACGCGCGAGCGGCAGGGGTTGCCGTCACCGGCGCTGGTCATACCCGTTGGGAAAGCCTCGGCGCCAGGGAGTTCCGGGATCGCCTCGCCGAACGCCACCGCGAATTCAATTCTCGGGCGGGTGATCTGGAGGAGTTGAGCCGGTTGTTGATGAGCCATGCCCAGCATGTCGAGGCCAACCAGTTGGCCCTGTTGAAAGCCGCACTGGCCGTGGAGAAAACAGCAATCGCGGCTGCCGAACTTGCGGGGACGATCCAGCACGGAGCGAGTGATGCCGCGGACTACGCCGTGCAGTCGGGCAGGAACCTGCTCACCACCATGAACCCGTTGAACGGTCTGCACTCCATGGGCCGTGTTCGATGAGCACCGCGGTAGTGCAGCTTTCGGCTCCCAGCGACGAAGCACAGCAGTTGCAAGCCATGCTCGCGGTCACCTATCCGCGGATAGAGATCGTGGCTGCCACCCCGACGCGGGTCGTGTCGTTTCAGGCCATTTACCAGGACGACGATTTCGTACTGGCCGGCGGAGCCGTCGGGGGGCCAGTGGTGACCTGCGGGACCGGGCCGGCTGCCGGCCTACCCGGTGAGATCGGTCAGCTTCTGCAAGCCCTCAGTGCGGCGACGTCGATCCCCCTGACTCCCCGGTTCGGACAGGCTCCCGTGCTGGTACCCGATGCGCTGGTCCTGGCCGAAGACGTACGGGCGGGGGCGTTGGATGATCTGGTAACCGCTCTGCGGGTAGCTCACCTGGACCGTGTTCCGACGTGGTTGAGCGATATGGCTCATGGCGTCTGCGGGACCTTCCTCGTGCTGGTGACCGACGCCCACACGACTCGGATCGGTCTGCACCTGGTCGGACTTCCCAGCGGGTGGGGAGTGCTCGACGACACCGGCGGTGCGCTGTCGATGACGCCCCGGCACTTCGGGGACGTGCTCGTCGAACTGAACGAGATGTGCCTCATCGCCGCCTCGCTGGTCGTTGACCTGTGATGCGTGACGTGTGATCCGTGACGTGTGACGCGTGACGTGTGATGGATGACGGGCCAGTCGCAATCAGCGGTGGTGCGGGCTCGACGGAGGCCCACTACGACGACATGCTGACCAGTGCCAGATTGGTCGATACCGCTGGTGACGCGGCGAGGGATGCGCAGATCCGTCTGGTCCGGACGATGACTGCTCTACCTACCGCCGGCGCGGTCCTGTCACCGGGCTCTGCGCTGCAGGTAGCCGGTCAGGGCGCGCGGCTCACGATCGGATCCAGCAGTTTGATTGCGCTCGGCTTGGAACTGGAGATCATGGCGCGCGGGGTCCGCCTGAGCGTGCAGCTCTACCAGGCCAAGGACACGGCAGTTGCGGCCACCCTGACCACCTTCCACTTCGGCACTGCACTTCCTCATGTCGCAATCGTCCTGGCCGGCGTCGCCGATGTTGCGATCCACGAAACTGCACTGGACATCGTGCTCGGTCCGATCCGCGACCCGCACCGGTACCCGGTCAACCCCATTGCAGTATTCGCGCGACACTTCCAGACGCATCTGTCCGCCGCTGAGCGGCGCTGAGCGGCGCGACCCGGGCATCGTGGACGATGCCGTCCGCGCAGCACGGATCATGACGTGGGGTGTGCCCGGAATGGGCGGCAGCTTCGAGCATCAGGTCGCGACCATCCTGGCGGCCGGCTCGCACGTGGGCCTATTTCGCGATTCCACCCCGGTGAGGGTGACCCCGGTGAGCACCGTCTCCACCGTCAGCCCTGTAGCTACCGGCAGTATCGCCGGGCTGGTCAAAGCCGAAGCGGATACCGAAAGCGCGGGGAACTCCGCACGATCACGGCTGACGGTTGATCACCGGGTGGACGCCCAGGGCCACGGCCACTGGGTGGTCAATGTCCCCGGCACCGAAAGCTGGTCACCGACGATGCCACCCAACCCCTCGGATGTGACCGCCAACCTACGCGGCATCGCAGGGGTGGACTCCAGCTTGTATCCGGCGGTGAGCACCGCACTTGCCATGGCGATGGCCGCGAAAGGCATCAAACCCGGCACCGAACCGGTCATGTTGGTCGGCCACAGCCAGGGCGGGATCCTGGCAGCGCGCCTCGCCGCCAACGCGCAGTTCCGCACCCGCTACAACGTCACCCACCTGCTGACCATCGCGGCCCCGGAGTCGCGGATCACGATCCCGAAATCGGTGCAGGCACTGTCCATCGAGCACACCGCAGACCCCGTGCCACGGCTGGACACGATCGGCAGAACCGACGCCAAGAACCGCATCCGAGCCGTCATCGATCCCCGATCTTCGATGGATCCCACAAAAAAGGGCCTGATCGACGAGCACGACGGGCAGCTGTATGCCAGGACCGCCAAGAGGTACCTGGGCCCGGACAACACAAACCCGACACTACGTCGTTGGTACACCGACACACACGGCTTCATGAATGGGACCGGCGACCGGTACACCTACAACCTCAGTCGTCCATGAAGAGTTACTTCCGGCCATCAGACGCCGACGGTTTCCTCCTCATCCACGGCGGCGCCTTCGAACTGCGACATGTAGAGCCGGTAGTACGCGCCGCGTTCCTGCATCAGCTGTTCGTGCCCACCCTGCTCGACGATCGCGCCGTCCTGCATCACCAGGATGGTGTCGGCATCCCGGATCGTCGAGAGCCGGTGTGCGATCACGAAACTGGTCCGATCCGACCGCAGCGCAGCCATCGCCTGCTGCAACATCACCTCGGTGCGGGTATCGACCGACGAGGTTGCTTCGTCCAGAATCAGCAGCGCCGGGTCCGCCAGGAACGCCCGGGCAATGGTGATCAGCTGGCGTTCACCGGAGGACAGATTCGAGGCTTCCTCGTCGATCACCGTGTCGTACCCGTCGGGCAGTGCGCGAACGAACCGGTCCACGAACGTCGCCTCGGCGGCAGCCAGGATCTCTTCGTCACTGGCGCCGATGCGGCCGTAGGCGATGTTCTCCCAGATCGTGCCGTGGAAGAGCCAGGTGTCCTGCAGGACCATCCCGATGCGGGACCGAAGCTGCGAACGCGGCACCGACGCGATGTCGATCCCGTCGAGCCGGATCGCTCCGCTGCTCAGATCGTAAAAGCGCATCACCAGGTTCACCAGCGTCGTTTTTCCGGCACCTGTCGGTCCTACGATCGCCACTGTCCGGCCCGGCTGGACCTGCAGCGACAGGTGCTGGATGAGGGGACGGTCGGCCTCGTACCCGAAGGACACATCCTCAAAATCCACCCGGCCGATGGTCTGGCCCAGCTTCCCTGTCCCATCTGTACTTTCTTCGGGAGCATCCAGCACCTCGAAGACCCGCTCGGCGCTCGCGACCCCGGACTGCATCAGATTGACCATTGACGCCAGCTGGGTCAGCGGCTGGGTGAACTGCCGCGTGTACTGGACGAACGCGGTGACTTCGCCCAGCGTCATCGTGCCGGACGCTATCCGCAAGCCGCCGAGCACACATACAACGACGTACTGCAGGTTGCCGACGAACATCATGATCGGCATCACCAGGCTGCTGATGAACTGGGCGCGGTAACTGACATCGCGTAGTTCGGCGTTCTTCTCATCGAACGCTGCCCGCACCTGGGGAGTACGACCGAAGACCTTGACGAGTTCGTGCCCGCTGAAAGTCTCCTCGATCTGCGCGTTGAGCTCACCGGTGTGTTTCCACTGAGCCACGAAGTAACGCTGCGAGCGCTTCATCACCGCGCGGGTCACCAGCATGACCAACGGAATGGCGATCATCGCGATCAGCGTCAACCACCACGAAATGGTCAGCATCATCGCGACCACCCCGAAAACGGTCAGCCCGTTCACGAACAGTTGGCTCAACGTCTGCTGCATCGACTGGCCGATATTGTCGATGTCATTGGTAACGCGCGAGAGCAGTTCGCCCCGCGGCTGACCATCGAGGTACCGCAGTGGCACCCGGCCGACCTTGTCCTCGACCTCGCTGCGCAGGGCGCACATGGTGCGTTGGATCGAACGGTTCAGCAATCGGGCCTGCACCAGTTGGGTGCCCGAGGCAAACAGGTAGCACCCGAGCACGATGAGCAGGACCCGGGCCACCTGTCCGAAGTCGATACCGATCCCGGGCACGAGGTGCAGACGGTCCAGCATGTCTGCGTAGGTGCTCTCACCGCGTGCCCGCAGACCGGCCACTACGCTCTGCTTGCTCGCGCCGGCCGGTAGTCGGCCCGATATGGCACCGGAGTTGATGGCGTCGACTGCGGTGCCGAGGATCCTCGGCGCAATGACGCTCAGCGTGACCGAGGCGATGGTCAACACGAACACCGCGATCATGCTGGCGCGCTCGGGCCGCAGCAGGCCCACGAGCCGGCGGCTGGAACCCTTGAAGTCCTGCGTCTTCTCAGCCATCCCCACGCCCATTCCTGGGCCGCCCTGCCGCCGCATCGGCGGACGATGGCTCTGGGTGCTCATGCCGCCTCCTGCACTCGCTGGGACTGGACGATTTCCCGGTAGGTCGGGCAGCTCCGGGCAAGTTCGTCGTGTGTGCCCACTCCCACCACGGCGCCGCCATCGAGCACCACGATCTGGTCGGCCTCAGCGATGGTTGAAATTCGTTGCGCGACAATAAAAACTGTCGCATCGCGAAGTTTGGGTGCCAGCGCTGTGCGCAACCGTCTGTCCGTTGCCAGGTCGAGCGCCGAGAACGAATCATCGAACAGATAGATGCGTGGCGAAGCGACCAGCGCGCGGGCAATACACAGTCGCTGACGCTGACCACCGGACAGATTGCTGCCGCCCTGATTGACGGGGGCATCCAGCCCACCGTCCAGGCCCTGCACGAAGTCGGTGGCCTGCGAGATCGCAATGGCTTCCCACAGCTGCTCATCGGTGACCTCGGGGTTGCCGTAGCGAAGGTTCGAGGCAATGGTTCCGCTGAAGAGATACGGCTGTTGCGGCACGATCCCGACGTGGCCCCACAAGTCGTTCGGATCCATGTCGCGAACGTCGACGCCGTCGACGCTGACGCTGCCTTCACTCGCGTCGAACAGTCGGGCCACCAGCGAGATCAGCGTCGACTTACCCGACCCGGTGGAGCCGATCACGGCGACAGTCTGCCCGGGGCGCGCCGTCAGGTTGACCCCCTGCAAGACCGGCTTGTCCGCGCCTGGATACTGCATCGACACACCCTCGAACCGGACGATCCCGCTGACCTCGTCCGGGACGACAGCATGTAGCGGTGGCCGCACGGAGGGCTGAGTCTGCAGCACCTCTTGGATCCGCTCGGCGGCGACCGCCGCACGCGGGATCAACATGAACATGAATGTCGCCATCATCACCGAGCTCAGAATCTGGATCAGATACGTCATGTACGCGGTCAACGAGCCGATCTGGATCTGGCCGCTACCGACCTGATGCCCGCCGAACCACCAGACCGCCACCGTCGAGAAGTTCATCACCAGCAACACGGTGGGAAACAGTGATGCCATGAGGTACCCGACACGGGTCGAGGTGTCGGTCAGCTCCTCGTTCGCCTTCGCGAAACGGGTGCGCTCGTACGGTTCACGGACAAAGGCCCGGATTACCCGGACTCCCGAAAGGTGCTCGCGCAACACCCGGTTCACCGCATCGACGCGCACCTGCATCTGCCGGAACCCGGGAACCATCCGGCGCACGATCAGCCCGACGGACACCCCGAGGGTAACCATCGCGACGATCATCAACGGTGCGAGCGGGGCGTCCTCACGTAGCGACATGACCACTGCGCCGACCATCATGATCGGCGCCGAGACCATCAGCGTGCAGGCCATCAGCAGCACCCGTTGGACCTGTTGAACATCGTTGGTGTTGCGGGTGATCAACGACGGGGCGCCGAACTGGTTGACCTCCCGAGCCGAGAACTGGGTGACCTTCCCGAAGATCGCCCCCCGCACGTCGCGTCCGAACGACATAGCGATCATCGACCCGAAGAATGCCGACGCCACTGCTGCACCCACCTGTACGACTGTGATGAGCAGCATCCAGCCGCCGAGCCGCCAGATCAGACCCGTGTCACCGCGGGCGACGCCGTTGTCGAGGATGTCAGCGTTCAGTCCCGGCAGATACAGCTGGCAAGCGACGCTCACCAGCTGGGCGATGACCAGTGCAACCAGTAGCGCTGCAAACGGCCGAAGATAGTGCCGCAGTAGACGAACCAACATTGTTCAGGCCTTCCGTGCGGATAGAGCCGATGACCCAGTGCCGGTGGATGAGCCGTGCCCGATGGTGGACTCGTCGGCGTCGGGCCCGTTCGGGTCTGACCGCGGTCGCCGCAACGCTCCGTACAGCAGGATGTCGACCGTCTGCTCGGGCGTGAGCGTGCGGCCGTGTGCAATTTCGTGATGACTTCCGGCAAAGGCCAACAGACGCACGATATGGACGAATTCCGCTACCGGCAGTGCGAGTTCGCCTTCGTGTCGCTCCAACAGCTGATGCAGTACTGACGCCGTGTCAGCACGGATTCGATCGGCGGATTCGCTGACTACGTGTCCCGGTGGCGCGCTCAGCCCCAGTGCTCTCATAATTTTGAAAGTGGCGCCGAGCCGGGCGTGGAGCACGCGGACGATATCGACGAGCAAGTCCCGCAACGGCTGCTCCGCGTCTATCCGGCTCAGTTGCCGCAAGAACTGCCCCGGATCGAAGGTGCGCTGCACGACAGCCGCGCGCAGCTCTTCTTTCGTGGCGAACACCCGAAAGATGGTGCCTTCGGCGATGTGCGCGGCCTGGGCGATCTGCCGTGTCGTGGGCATCGTTTCGTGCTCACGCATCGCCTCGATGGTCGCCTCCACAATCGCCGCCCTACGTGCCTCAGGAGTCATTGCGGCAGCGCGGCGCGACGTCGGCGGTACAGGCATACTCGCGAATCTAACATGAGTGAGCACTCACTCATGTCGGCACTACGTAGTGACGTCGCGCAGCGTTCGGGTGAGGAAGCGTGCTGCCATCGAATGCACCCGACCCGCGCGCCACATCAGCGGATGCGACCCGCTGACCGACTCGAACCGCGCATCTCCGCCGGCCTGCTGAATCCGACGCACCAGATCCTCGGACGCTTCGGCATCGGTGACCGTGTCGATGGAGCCGTGCACGACAAGCGTGGGCTTGCCCAGAAAGTCGTGCCCGTTGTAGGCATCCGACATCCAGGGGGCCAGTGATACGACGCTGCGGACCTCCGGACGCGTGACCACCGCAAACGCCAACCGGCCGCCGAGCGAGTGTCCGAGCAGACCGATCGGTAACCCGGGGTAGGTCGCGACCAGCCGGTCCAGTGCCCATTCGGCGTCCAGAATCGGCGAGCCGGCAGCGCCGTTCCAACCTCGAACGGCATTGCGCAGCAGCGCAACTTTGAGGTGGCCACCGGTGCGCCCGTGAATCGCGCGCGCAGCCAGGACCAGCCGCAGGTACCCGGGGTCGAATCTCGGCGTCGGCACCATGCTGCGCGGTGCGCCCCCGTGCAACGCGAGCACAATGCCTCGGGCCCGATATGCCGAGGGAAGTATGAGATGCGGTTGCGCGCCGTCATGCCTGGGGCCGACCTCCGTGCGCGCCACTAGACCTGTGTGCGGTGGAAGTTGCTGAACGACCGGCTGGCTGTGGGGCCGCGCTGGTTTTGGTAGTGCGAGCCGTACTTCGCGCTGCCGTAGGGGTTCTCGGCAGGGGAGGACAGCTGGAAGAAACACAGCTGTCCGATCTTCATGCCCGGCCACAGTTTGATCGGCAGAGTCGCGACGTTGGACAGTTCCAACGTCACGTGACCGCTGAATCCCGGGTCGACAAATCCCGCCGTCGCGTGGGTCAACAGGCCGAGACGCCCGAGGCTGGACTTACCCTCCACTCGCGCTGCGACGTCGTCGGGCAGCGTGACCTGCTCATACGTCGAGCCGAGCACGAATTCTCCCGGGTGCAACACGAAGGGCTCGCCCGGCTCAGCTTCCACCAACCGGGTCAGATCGGCCTGGTCGGCCGCCGGGTCGATGAACGGGTATTTGTGATTGTCGAAGAGCCGGAAATACCGGTCCATCCGGATGTCGATACTGGAGGGCTGGATCATCGTCGCGTCGTACGGGTCGATGCGGACCCGCCCCGCGTCGATCTGCGCGCGGATGTCGCGATCTGAGAGAAGCACAGGGCGAGATTACCGGGCCGACCAGGCAGGTCTGCCCTCAACCGGACTCCGCGAGAGTGGCAAGGACCGCGATACCGACCCGGTTACGCACTCCCAACTTGAGTTGAGCGCTGGCGAGATGGGTCTTGATAGTGGCCTCGCTCAGGAAGAGCTCGGCAGCGATCTCACCGTTGCTGAGTTCACGGGCAACGGCCCGCGCCACGGCGAATTCGCGCGGGGTGAGCTGGGTGAAGGCAGCCCTGGCCAGTTCGCGATCCCGTGAAGACGGTGTTGCAACCTGTTCGAAAAGCGCTCCGACGCTCGCCGCTGAGAGCGCCCCCCGACCCGCGTCAACATCGCGGACGGCATCAATGATGTGCCCGGGAGAGGCCGTCTTCAGCAGGAATCCGGCGGCCCCTGCCCGCACCGACCGCACGACTACATCGTCCAGATCGAACGTGGTCAGCATGATCACACGCGGTGCACCAGGCAGCTGCGCGATGGCCCTCGATGTGGTGATGCCGTCCTGCCGCGGCATCCGCACATCCATCATCACCACGTCGGGCGCCGTACGAGCAATCGCCGGGATGGCCTGGTCACCGTCGTGCACGGCTTCGACCACATCAATGTCGCCCGCTGCCTCCAGAATCATCCGCAGGCCCTGACAGACCAGCGGATCGTCGTCGACCAGTAGGACCCGGATATGACGACCCACCGCACTCGGCGCTGTCCAGCTGGGTGTGTCGGCAGAACTCACGCCGGACCGCCCTTGTTCAACCGAGCCCACGGCAACAGCATCGCCACCCGGAAGGCGCCCTGCGGGTCGATGGTCGCGCGGAACTGACCGCCACAGTCTTCAACCCGCTCGCGGATCCCGGTCAGCCCGTTTCCCATTACCAGCTGTGCACCGGAGTGCGGCCGACACCAGTTCGTGGTGACCACCTCGATTCCCGATTCCGGGGAACCCTGGACATTCAAACGTACCGGCGTGCCCGGCGCGTGCTTGCGCGCGTTCGTCAACAGCTCTTGGATGATGCGGTACGTGGTGTGACTGATCTGTGGGTGCAGCGTGGCCGCCTGGTCGATGAAAATGGAGGACAACACCGAATTGCCCGCGTCCAGTGATTCGGAGACCAACATTGGTATGTCTGCCACCGTGCGTACCTGCTCGGCGACGTCAGGCGAGTCCGGTGTCCGCAGCACAGTAAGCAGCGAACGCAGGTCGGCCATCGACTGCTGGGCGCCGTCTCGAACCAGCGCTGCGCTCTGCGCCATGCGGGGATCGGCGCCGGCCGACACCTCCAGCGCTCCTGCGTGCAGGCAGAGAAGAGAGAGTCGATGGCCGAGCACGTCGTGAACTTCCCGTGCGATCCTCTCGCGCTCGGCCTGTCGGGCGACCTCCGAGCCGAGGATGTCCAGTTTCAACCGCGAAGCGTTGCCGGTCTCCTGTGCTGCGGTGAGTTGGCGACGGGCTCGGATCGCGACCGCGATCAACACCGTCGAACCCACCAGGACGGCACTGAGCAGTGCCACCAGCCACCACGGGAACTCCCGACCCGGATCAATGGTGAAGATCGAGCGCCAGAACGACTGCACCGGGTAGCGACCTCTGGTGTCACGTCGCACTGACACCACAACCGCGGCGATCACCGCGATCACGGTGACCGGGACCTGCCAGTCACGGACCAGAACCACCACCGTGACGAGGCCCACCAGGGGCAGGAATCCGTCGATGGGCAACACGACGGAGGCTGCGCAGGCCGCGAGGGTCAATGGGACCGGCCATCGGCGGCGCCATACGAAGAGGACGATCAGGACGACGTCCAGGGTGAGGGCAACACCTTCGAGTGCATTCGTAGGGATCGTGGCGCCCTGCAGTGTGATTCCAGCACGGCGAGCGCCGGCTGCAGAGATCGCCAGAACACCACTGCAGACGGCGGCAATGACGATCAGCGTCGTGCGTACCGTGCTCCACCGCAGCCGGGATCGCCACCACGAGATAAGCAATCCGGCAGGCTCCATCCGCCCAATGTAGGGCCGGGGTCAGACAACTGACGATGACCGATCGGTTGGACCATGCTGCTGCGAATCCACCGATCGGCCAGGATGCTTCGAGCCGGTCGGCCGATGTGCCGGACCACCTGTTGACGCTGGACTTGAGTCACTCAGTCATCGACCCAG
>JALYUK010000120.1 GCA_030853805.1 Actinomycetota bacterium
TGGGAAGTGACGCTGGCGTGGCACTGCTACCAACAGGTCCGCTCGATGTACCAAGCCGAGAAACCCGCTGACGGCAAAGCGATCGCGGTCAAGGTCATCGAATCGTTCCAGACCTGTCCGATCCCCGAAGTCGCCCGCCTGGGCCGGACGCTGCGAATGTGGCGCGAGCACGTCCTGGCCCGATTCGACACCGATCGCATCAGCAACGGCGGAACCGAAGCAGTGAACCTGATCATCGAAAAGACCCGCCGCCTGGCCCATGGCTTCCGTACCTTCGAGCACTACCGCCTACGAATCCTGCTCGCAGCCTCAGGAAACCGGCCCTACCGAAAAACCCCCACCCACGCTTAGATCCGAAGAGCCTGTTTAATGCTGGCCAAGTACTGAGCAAAGTGCAATTGCTGGACCGTGTGTGGGATCTGTCATCGGCCGATCGCGGCAGCATCGTGGAGGTATACATCGGCTACTTGCGTCGCAAGATCGACAAACCGTTCGGGCTGCAATCGCTACAGACTATCCGAGGGGTCGGCTACCGATTGAATACCGCCGAATGAGACAGGTGGAGAACACTCAGTGGGTACCCCTTGACCCACCGCCGCAGCAACGGTCCCCTTCTGCCTCACCGTGCCGCGATCAGCCTCAGTCAACGAGATAGTTGCCAGCTGCAAGCTTGCAGTACCGGGCAAGCGCCTTTCTGCTACCCGGGGTAACGGGCGGGAACGAATGCCATGTTCTGAGGCCGCGCGTGCGGTCGTGTCGGTGTTTTACGTCTGGTGTTGGGTGAAGAAGTGGGCGATTTCTGTTCTGGCGGTGTGGTCGAGGGCGATGGTGATGTGTCCGCGGTGGGGGAATATTCGTAGGTGGCTGTTGGGGATGAGTTGGGTGGTTTCGGCGAATAGTTCCTGGTTGTAAAAACGGTCACGGGCCCCGGCGATGATCAGGGTGGGTGCTTGGATCTGGTCGTGGCAGGTGGCGAGGTCGAAACCGTCTTCGGCGTGCAGGGTCGCGGCTAGGTCTGCGGCTTGTTCGGGGCTGGTCAGGATGCGGGGGGCGGTGACCCACCCGATTCCAGCAGCGAGGTGTTGGCCCGCTCGCGGGGGTGTGAGTGCTTTGGAGGCGGTGGCCACCGCGTGCCGGTAGCGGTGCTCGTGCAGGTCCCGCGCGAGTTGAGCTTGTGAGGATTTGGCGTGGGGGCCTAGCCGGCACGCGCTACTGACCAGGCACAGGCGTCTGACGGTGTCTGGGTGGTCAGCGGCAAGTTGTTGGGCAATGCTGCCCCCGGTGGAGGAGCCGAGCACGTCGACTGGCCCGTCGAAACCGGCCCGCAGGGCGTGGGCGTGTTCGCTGGCCAGGGCGCTCATGGTGAGGTCCGGTGCTAACCCTGGTCGGCGGTTGAGCACGATGAACCGCCGAGTCCCCAGGAGGTGATGTACGGGGTCGGTTGCGGATTGAATCAGGACCGAGCTGCCTACCCCGGTGACTGGTAGTAGGCCA
This sequence comes from Actinomycetota bacterium, assembly GCA_030853805.1. Taxonomy (GTDB): domain Bacteria; phylum Actinomycetota; class Actinomycetes; order Actinomycetales; family Dermatophilaceae; genus Allobranchiibius. Next base: position 1,495 of record JALYUK010000120.1, read on the forward strand.
GCTAGGACCACTAGCGGCGGCCCGGATCCGTGCGCCGCGAAAGGGATCTGGGCGAGCATGCCATGCTCGAATTTCACGCTGATCCTGCTGTCACGCTGGTCCTGCTGTCACGGTGTGTGCCCGGAGTGCGGTGGGGTGCTGGTAGGCCGGTGGGTGGGGGTTTTTCGGTGCGGTGCTCGTGGGCCGAGCAGGATTTTGTTCGTCACTGGTCCCGCGATGGGGAAGTTCACGCGAAGAGATGGGGGCGCGATCTGTGGCCACATCCACACCAGCATTCGGGGCATCGCGGAGCGCCATGCGTAATAGTTGTGCCCTTGGCCTGGTTGGCTGGTGAAGTCAACGGCCTCGATACCGCTGAGCGCTTTGACGAAAGCGCGGGCCCCGAGCGCGTATTTGGCGTCGACGGTTCCGGCGGAGACCCAGAACGCGGGCAGAGGGGTCGCGCCGGGGCGTAGTCGTTGGGCTGCCAACAGCGGGTTGTTGCTGTTTTCGAGTTGCTTGTTGAAATGCAGTGCCCCGGCCGCGGGGCCATCGGTGGGGCGGAAGTAGCCATCCATGATTCCTGCCGCCCCGTAGGACAGGCGGTGTCGCAGGGCCAGGTTCGCGGCACAGTACCCGCCGGAGGAGTACCCGCCGATTCCCCATTCGGCAGGCAAATTCGAGACACGGAACGCAGCCCTAACGTCCGTTGGAACGTCCTGTGAAATATAGGTGTCGTCCAGGGCGCCCGGTGCGTTGGTGCATTCCTGATACTTGTTACCGGCGTTCATCGCGGGCATGACAATGACCATCGGTCCTACAAGGTGTTGCTCGATCAGTTGATCCATGATCGAGGTAATGTTGATCTGCTGTACCCAGTTGTTAGGGGTTCCGGGAGACCCGTGCAGAAGTTCAAGGACCGGGAACCGGGTATGCGCGTACTTGGCTTGGAAATACTGCGGTGGTAGGTAGACGAACCCGCTGCGGGAGATCCCGCTACTGCCACCTTTGAGCAGTACCGGCTGCAACCTGCCGTGACCGGTGCTCACCGCCGTGTTTTTACCTCCCGCCGGTGGCGGGGTGTCGAATTGCGTGTAGCTGTTGTTGAGGTCGCCCGACAGTTGAGACCAGGTCTGGTAGTAGCCGTAGTAAATGTTCACCATGGTGATCCCTGAGACCGCAGCGAGTACCAACGCAAGAACGCCGGTCAGTAACTTCACCACGATTGAGGCAAAACGTACGGTCGCATACACCGAGGCGCCAGCAAGGAGGAACAACACGACCACCAGGAAGATCGAGTCGGGCTGCATGTCAGGTCCTCACGTGGCGGGTTCTGGGGCTGCTAGTGCTTCTGGCCCGACCGCCAGGGCAGCATGAAGGCCAGGGCAGCATTGCATACCGTCCAGGAGTGCCCCCCGGGACGCGAAGGCCACCGCCTGACCAGCGCGGATTTCTACTCCGTACCGGGTGCGCGACCGACTCTTGGTGCGGCTCACTGGTTGCGGAAGACGGCTCGGCGTAGCCCGCCAGGGCAATAAGCGGCTCCGACAGCGGCGAGAGCCGGCAACTCATGCCGCCGGGATGGGACCGCCATCCAGCGAATGGACCAGGCGGGATCGAATTTCTGCTTATACGCCCGCAGACTGCGCGCGGGGAAAATCCGTTCACCCAGCGCGCCATGGCTTCGTGGCACACTCGCGAGACTTGCCTGCAGTAAACCCTCGTCGCGGTAGTTCTCCAGCACCGTGGCCAACAACGCATCCGTCGCCGGATTCGGCGCATCCACCCGCCGGCGCATCACGTCCAACACCCTGGCCCGCCCACCTAAATACGGCCGCCACGTGCACCACGCCTGCACCTTATCGTCGCGGTCGAGGATGACCCACAGGTCAGCCATCCCCTCAGTCAACTGCTGGGCAATGTCCTGATGCCGCGAAAGGGTAAACCCCAGCTCACCGCCGCGTTTCGTGCGTAACCACTGCTCAGAAATCTCGGCGATCTGCGTACAGAAAGCGTCCTCGTACCGCATCACCCGCAAACCAGCACGACGGGCAGACGTCGTGGAATGCCGAAGGTTGGCACGCTTGGAACCAGACAAGCTGAACAACGGTAGGTCCAAGATCGCCTCATCAGCAGTCTCCACCACATGCATCCCGCGCCGCCGGTACGGCTGAGGATCACCGACGGCCAGGAACAACGGGCGCAGCCGGCGAGCAGACAACACCTTCAAGTACTGCGACAACGCAGCATCAGCCAGCTCGGCCGACGCAATGACATCACCAGGGGTAACCGCCCACCGGCGAACTTGGGTAAAGCCCGACACCGCTTGCCCGTCAAGTAGCACCACCGCAGCAACAGTGGGATTTGCTACGAACGGCGCGACCCCGTTGAGACCGAACTGGGCCGCGAGCCTGGCTACCTGCTGGCCCGCGACCGGAATCTCAGCAGCCACCTTCAGCGCCATGAGATCACTCAGCTGCCACACCATGCACACCCCCAGTCGTACACAATTCAACCCGGACCACGCGGGCAACCTGCCCAAGCGCGGCGACACCAACCAAACCCATCACCTGGCACCGCCAGCGACCATCAATCCAAGCAATAAGCCTAAGTTGGCGCGCCCGTAAATGGTGGGAGCGTGCACCTCTGGACCGCCCGCGTCGCAAACCGGTCCTGCAGGACAAGACCGCCACCGCACACGACACCCTGGACCCTCGGGCAGGGCAATCCTGACCAGAGGGACAAATCAGCCACACCGAGCTGCTCAAACGTCGATCAATACGACGCAACGCAATTTGGCTGGCCGCCGGTAAACCCGGTCGGCTCACCGAACGGGGCCACGGGGCAAGGCAGAACATCGCACCATATTCACGCGTCGTTCCTGTGGCTACCCTGAACGCCGCCGCGGCGGCCTCTTGCACGGGCCAGTCCCGCAGGCGGAGGCGTTCCAATATTGAGTTGTCAGGGTGAGTAGCCAACACGTCAGCAAGGGTCCACCGGTGACGCTGAGCCCCTGCCGTGTACCTGCCACCAGAAGTCCCTGTTCGGACCACACCGTCGCCCATTCCAGCGCTGCCACCCACCTGATCCCGGGGCATCTCGTAACCAACGACTGACTCTGGCTGGGCGGTTTCCAGTCCGGGCCCGGTGCATACCGATGTGCAGCGGGTCCTCATAGGGGCATCCAAAGCCGGGGGAGTCCCCCAAGTGCGCGGCGGTGCCCCGCTGCTCGGCCACCACCTGTTTATCGGCTCTTCAACTTTGCGCGTGATGCCCTAGTGCTTGCCGGGTGATCACGCCGCCGTGGTGGCGGTGTTGTAGAGCATGATCCTGCATTGGTAGTTGGTGTGGGAGCGGTAACCGCGTCCGCACCGTTTGATGTTTTTGATGGTGACGTTCGCGGCCTCGGTTTTCGCGTTCGTCACGCGGGTGGTGATGAACACTTCGATCGCTGCCCACCACGCGTCGATCGTCTTCTTCAACCGGGTCGTTTCGGGCATGTCAGCCCAGGTCACGTATTGGTTGAAGGTGGCCCGCTCGAGGCGGGCATCAACCAAGGTCTGACACGCGAGCAGGCGGCGGAGTTGTTCTTTGACGCCCCAGGCGGCACCGATTTCTTTGGTCGGGTCATCGGTGGCCAGCACGTGGTTCAACTTCTGAACACCTCGCGGCGAGAGGGTGTTGTACGCGCGTAGGAGGAGCAGGCGGTTGGCCCAGGCCAGGTCCACCCCGCGCCCACGGCGCCCGTGCCGGTCCCAGGACACCCGCCGCCGCACCTGGGTCACCACGTCATTCGCGAGTTTCACGAGGTGGAAATGATCCACTGAGACCTGCGCTTTCGGGAGCCAGTGGCGCACCGCGGCCCGGAACGACGAGGACGGGTCAATCGCCACGACCCGGACTCTGTGGCGCCACCAGCGTGGTTGGGCCTTGAGCCAGGACTGCACCGCGGCACTATCGCGCCCGTCGACGATGCCGATGACCCGACCGGTGGATAGGTCGGTGAGCGTGGTCATCCAGGGTTCGATCCGCTGCCATTTCTGGTGATCGTCTTGGTACCAGCGCACGGTGCGGAACCGGTGTTCATCAATCCCTAAGGCGTACACCAGGGTCGGCCGCGCGGCGGCCAGCGCCGCGTGCGCAGCGCGGGTGGCGCTGAGTTGTCGCATCACGGTGGGCCAGGAGACGCCCAGTTCGGCCGCGACCCGGCTGACCGCACGAACCTCCCCCGAGAGCGCGGCCACGATCCGTTCCTTACACCTCGTCGTCAGGCGCGCACGGGGCGGGGCCTGGGTCGTTGACTCCGTGAATGTTGTTGTTCCGCAGAGTGGTTCGGCGCACCGCCACCGTTTCTTGATCCACCACACCGTGACTTTGCCGTCGAAGGTGACGTCGTGGACTCGCTGCTGGGTGCGCTGATGGACCCGCGAGGTCAGCACCCCGCAGGCAGGGCACGCCGCTTCAGAGACTGGTGTTTCGATGAACACCTCCCGCCCACCGGCAGGGTCGCGCACCACGTCGATGACGCGGTATTCGGGCAGATTGAACAACACCGACGCCGCATCCGCGGCGTCGACCGTAGGCTTGAACATGCTCGTGGTCCTGACTTGCTCGGATGACTAGAT
>JALYUK010000139.1 GCA_030853805.1 Actinomycetota bacterium
AGGCAGATCAACGGGACCGGGAGCGGCTTGATCCGATTTCTTGGAAATACGGGTCAGATCCAGCCCTTGCGATTGAAGGTGACGTATAGGGCACCGCCGATCGCCAGGATGATTCCGATGCTGAAAAGGAAGCCCCATTCCTTACCGAAGCCGGGGTATGGCACGTTTTGCCCGAAATACCCGGTCACGGCTGTGGGCACGGCGATGATGGCGGCCCAACTGGTGAGCTTCTTCATCACGTTATTCAGTCGAGCATCCTGCAGGGACAGGTTCGTCTCGAAGATGGTGGTGACCATGTCGCGCAGCGACTCCGTCCATTCCGAGGCCCGCAGCACGTGGTCGTACAGATCGTCGTACCACGGGTCCATTTCGGTGGGGGCGTTGAAGTCTCTGCGGTGGCGTAGGACGGAGTTGATGACCTCACGCATCGGCAGCACGACCCGTCGCAGTTGAACCAGGTCCTTTCGGACCTGGTACGTGGCGCGTTGCACGTCGGCGCTGGCCGCGGTCTCATCGAACAGTCCATCCTCCAAGCCCTCGATCGCATCGTCGAGGCTTTGGACGGCCTCGAAGTGTCCATCAACGACGGTGTCAAGCAAGCCATGCACCAATGCACCGACCCCGTACTGGAGTAGGTCGGCGTTGTCGTCCCACCGGTGCACGACCTCCTCGATATCGAAGTCCGGGTCGGCGCGAACGGTAATCAGCCCATGGGGAAACACGAACGCTGAGACCTTGCGGATCGCGAGCCGGGTGCCCGTCGCGTCGGGGGGCACACTGTCCAGCTTGACCGCGTAAACAGTCATGAACGTGTGCGTTGCGTAGCGGGTGGCCTTGGCACGTTCCGAATGAGCGATCGCGTCCTCGACGGCCAGCGGTGCGAGGGTGAGTTCCCCGGCGAGTTCCTGCAGGAGGCGGTGGTCAGGGTCGCACAGGTCCACCCAGGTCAAGCTGTCCTGCTCGTTGAGGTAGTCCGATATCCGAGCGAAGTCGAAGTCTTCGGCGACTACCTTTCCGTCCCGCCACACACGTCCACGGACCGTCTTGTTGTCGGTTTTCACCATCTCAGTGTGCCTGCGAGACAACTGGTCACGACCGCGCCGCACCGCGCTACGTTGCGAAATGGTGTGGCGCTGCGGTCGATGGTTGACGGCTGTTCACCGGTTGGCGAACTCAGCCGATGTCGCGGGTGCGGTAGGACGCAGCGCCAGCAGCGAGCAGGGCAACGGCGAGGAAGCTCATCGTGACGGTTGGTGCTAGGGCGAAGCCTTCGGCTGGCATCCGTGGCACGTGGGCAAACGGGGAGATATCGATCGCCCAGGACGGCAGTCGCAGCAGTTCACCGACCTGCCCGAGAGTGAGGAACAGGGCCAGCAGAACCCACCCGGCCGCAGCGAGCGTGCTGCGCAGCGCGTAGGCGGTCATGGCCAGGGCGGTGACAAGCCACACCGCAGGCGCCTGGGCCAGGGCTGCCGGCAGTGTGCGGTGAATGCCGTCGCTCAGGTTGCCGGCCACCGCGCCGAAACCGACCGCCATACTCAACCCAGCGATCAGGAGCAACCAGGTGGTACCCCCGATCGCCACAGCCACAGTGGCGAGGTACACGCGTCGACGCGAGGTGGCCGTAGCAAGCACCTGCTCGGTGCGCCCGTCGTTTTCCTCAGCGCCGCCGTGGGTGATGACGGTGACGGCGAAGCAGCTGACAAGTACCGCGACGATGGAGAGCTCAGCAGCGAGCAGGGCGTCTTGCACCGCTCCGACACCTCCGATCCGCGCGAGCATGTCGCGTCCGCTCGGGGACCCCAGCAGATCCCCGATGTTGGGGGCGATTGCGCCGAGAGCAAGGCCGAGGACAGCGATGGCTGCGGTCCACACGAATACCGTGGTGGCGTGCAGCCGGATGGTCAGCGCGGTCGCGTTGCCCAGCCGGGGTGAGCCGATGGCAGGTCCCGGGCTCGGCGCGAGGAGGCCGCCACCGAGGTCTCGCCGGGCGCGCAGCACGTGCGCTGTTGCGAGCAGAGCGGCTGCGGTGGCCGGGTAAAGCAGCAGAACCCACCAGCGGGGGCCTGACCACGCCCGCAGCTGGGTGGACCAGCCGAACGGGGACAGCCAGCTCAACCACAACGCGGTGGTATCTCCGACAGCGCGCAGCGCGAATAAGGCTCCCAGTGCGCCTGCAGTAATGGCGGCGCAGGTGCGGGTGCTGGCGGAGAGTTGACAGGCGGTGGCGGTGAGGCCCGCCGCGACTATTCCGATTCCCGTCCACGAGGCACCGAACAGCAGCGACCCAGTCACGGGTAGGCCTGCAGCGACGTCAACAACCGCGGCCCCTGCCCCCACCAGGAGGGACGCTCCGATCCCTTCGGCGGTAGCAGCAGCCAACGGCGTGGCGCGGCCTATCGCGGTCCCAGCGAGCAGCTCGGCACGACCAGATTCCTCTTCACTGCGGGTATGTCGTCGGACCAGCACACCAAGTAGGACCGCGACGAATACCGCGTAGAGCACGGTCATCTTGGTCATCGCCAACTCACCGACGCTGCCCGTGTCCAGGATCGGCCCGTAAAGCGCCACTAATGCCGGGCTGGCATCGATCGCCTGCGCGGCAGCCACCTGCTGTGCGGCCGTCGAGTAGAGGGAACTGGTCGCGATGGCCGAGGCCGCGCAGATCCCTACCAGCAGAAGCGTCCCGGCGCCGAGAAGGAACCGGTCGCGGCGCACCGCGAGCCGGGTCAGCGTTCCGATCCCGGTCAGGGTGGTCCTCACCGGCGCGGCCCGGCCGGGGTGGTCGTGCGGTACGCGTCCAGAAACAGCTCCTCCAGCGTCGGCGGCGTGCACGTCAGGTCGCGGATACCGGCCCGGGTGAGTTCAGTAAGGACACCCGCCAGCATGTCGGGCTCGACCGTGCACACCACGGCAGCGCCCTGAATGCACAGGTCATGCACCCCGACCAGGTTCAGCTCCCCCGGGTGGGAAACTTCCGCCCGCAGATGGGCGCGACGCAGGTGACGCAACTCGGTGAGCGTGCCGGACTCGACGGCGCGCCCCTCGCGGATGACCGTCACCCGATCAGCGAGTCGGTCGACCTCGCTGAGGATGTGACTGGACAGCAGCACCGTGGTCCCGGTGCTGGTGCGCTCGGCGATGCACTGGTTGAACACCTCCTCCATGAGCGGGTCCAGCCCAGAGGTCGGCTCGTCCAGGATCAACAGATCAGCATCGCCAGCGAATGCGGCCACCAGCGCCACCTTCTGCCGGTTCCCCTTGGAGTAGGCACGGCCTTTCTTGTGTGGGTCGAGCTCGAACCGCTCCATCAGTGATGCCCGCCGACTGCGGCGAGGGTCCACTCCCCGCATCCGCAGCAGCAAGTCGATGATCTGACCGCCGGACAGGTCCGGCCACAGCGCGACATCACCGGGCACGTACGCCAACCGGCGGTGGATCGCCACGG
>JALYUK010000158.1 GCA_030853805.1 Actinomycetota bacterium
GTTGGGTAATGGTCAGTTCCTGGGGTTGACGTGGCCGTTCTGGATCATGTTGGTGGTGTCGTTAGTGCTCTGGTACGTGCTGGAACGCACCCCGGTAGGCCGGCACGTCTACGCGACCGGCGGCAACCCGCAAGGTGCGGCGTTGGCCGGGGTGCGGGTCTCGCGGGTCATCCTGGGCGCGTTGATCACCTCGGGGATGGTCGCCGGGCTGGGTGGGTTGTTGTTGACGTCGCAGTTGTCCGCCGGTGACCCGACAGTCGGTCCGGGATTCCTGCTGCCGGTCCTGGCGGCGGTGTTCTTCGGGTCTACCCAGTTCCGTGGCGGGCGGTTCAACATCTGGGGCACCGTGGTCGCGGCCTACGTCCTTGCGGTCGGAGTAAAGGGTCTACAACTGGCAGGCCTACCCGTCTGGATCCCGGACCTGTTCAACGGCACGGCCCTGCTACTCGCCGTTGGCCTCGCAGCATGGCGCGGCACACCCAGCACTCTACGGACGACCCGGCGCCTGCTGGGTCTACGGCCGCGCATACCCAGCCAGGGGTGAGTAATCTCGACCAACTTTCCTTCTACATCATCAGCACAACGAATGGAGTAATTATGAGTGGGAACGACAAGGTAGACATCATCGATGTGTTGAATCTTTACGGCGTAGCACTCGACGCTCGTCGGTTTGACTTGTTCGATCGCATCTTCACAGCCGACGTACACGCCGAATTCGGTCCAGCCGGCACGGGGTGGACCGATCTGCCGGAGTTCAAGCGTGGATTCGAGTCATTCCACAAGACGTTGGACAGCCACCAACACACCATGACAGGCCACGTCGTGAACGTCGATGGCGACCGGGCCACGGCCTTCAGCTACGGCAACTGGTTGCTGATCAGAAATTCAGCCGAGGGTGGTCCCGTGTGGGAAGGGACTGGTTGGTACGACGACGAACTCGTGCGCACTGACCGCGGATGGCTAATCTCTCGGCGTATCTGCCGCCTGATGTCCTGGTCGGGAAACCCCACGGTGCCTCAACCGAACGGCGACCAGGCGCCCGACCACGGACTGAACAAACTTTGGCAGGCGCATGACGCAGGCGAGATCGCGTTCCTGAACTCATTGCCTAAGGACTAGGCACGACATGATGAGCCGACACCGTCCGCAGGCACGTGGCCACAAACAACACAACGACGTAGATGGTGTCGGCTCATCATGGCGATGAGTGAGTCCGGGCTTTCGATCGAGCCGGTGTACGACGAATCCGCCCTCGCGGGGTTCGAGGCCCGGACGCGGTTGGGGGCGCCGGGGGAGTACCCGTACACCCGGGGCGTGTATCCGAACATGTACACAGGTCGCCCGTGGACGATGCGGCAATACGCCGGGTTCGGGACCGCCCGGGAGTCCAACGGTCGCTACAAGGAACTGGTCGCCAATGGCACGGGCGGCTTGTCGGTAGCGTTCGATCTGCCGACCCAGATGGGGTACGACTCCGACCACGAGCTCTCGCACGGCGAGGTCGGCAAGGTCGGGGTGGCCATCGACAGCCTGGACGATATGGCGCTGCTTTTCGACGGACTCCCGTTGGACCAGGTCAGCACCAGCATGACGATCAACGCACCGGCCAGCACGTTGCTGCTGATGTACCAGCTGACCGCGCAAGCCCAGGGAATCGGCGCGAACCAGTTGACCGGCACCATCCAGAATGACGTGCTCAAGGAGTACATCGCCCGCGGCACCTATATCTATCCGCCGGCTCAGTCGTTGCGGTTGATCAGCGATATTTTCGCCTACTGCCATCGGGAGTTGCCGCGCTGGAACACCATCTCGATCAGCGGCTATCACATGGCCGAGGCCGGCGCCACGCCCGTGCAGGAGATCGCATTCACGCTGGCGAACGCGAAGGAGTATGTGCGCGCCGCCATCGCAGCAGGTCTGGAGGTCGATGACATCGCACCGCGGTTGTCGTTCTTCTTCGTAGCCCGCACGACCTTGCTTGAGGAGATCGCGAAGTTCCGGGCGGCGCGTCGGATGTGGGCGCGGATCATGCGGGAGGAGTTCGGGGCAAAGAATCCCAAATCGCTGATGCTGCGGTTCCATACCCAGACGGCTGGCGTTCAGCTGACAGCGCAGCAGCCCGAGGTCAACATGGTGCGGGTCGCGCTGCAGGGGTTGGGCGCAGTGCTCGGCGGCACGCAGTCGCTGCACACCAACTCCTTCGACGAGGCGATCGCGCTGCCGACGGCGAAGGCCGCGCGGCTCGCCTTGCGTACCCAGCAGGTGATCGCCTATGAGAGCGACGTGACCAAGACGGTCGATCCGTTCGCCGGCTCCTACCTGATGGAGTCGATGACCGACGATGTCGAAGAAGCCGCGCTGTCCCTGATCAAACAGGTGGAGGACATGGGCGGTGCGGTCAAGGCCATCGAGGAGGGGTTCCAGAAGTCAGAGATCGAACGTACCGCGTACGCCATCGCGCTGGAGATCGACAGCGGCGAGCGGGTCGTGGTGGGACTGAACAAGTTCCGCACCGCCACCGAGGAGCCGTACGAGCCGCTGCGGGTCAACCCGGCCATCGAGGCCGATCAGTGCGAGCGGCTCGCGATCCTGCGCAACGAGCGCGACAACGACACGGTCGAGCGTGCACTGGAGGATCTACGAACCGCGGCGCAAGGCAGCACGAACACCCTGCTGCCGATGAAGGAAGCCCTTGCGGCTCGGGCCACCGGTGGCGAGGTCAGCAACGCGCTGCGCGACGTGTGGGGTACCTACGTCCCGCGCGAATATTTTTGACGCCTTGATGTCGGCCGTACAGATCGGGGGTGGCTAACCCAATCGGCTGGACTGCGCTGCGTCGCCCGGCGTCGATAGCTTGACAGTCGACTTAATACTGCAGATGATTAATTAATACCCGAATGTTTCGTATGTTTAGAGGGAGATGTCATGCGCCTGACCGGGATTCGTCGGGATGGGTCAGTTGTCGTCGCTGCGGTGGACGGGGACCAGCTCCGGCCACTGGTCGATGTCATGCAGTTCTGGAGCGACCCCTACCGGTTCGCCAATGCGGAGTATGTGGCGCAATGTTCGCCGGTCTCACGGCAGGGCCTGCAGATCGCTGCTCCGGTCCGACCCGACGCACGGATCCTCTGCGTCGGTCTGAACTATGCGGAGCATCAGGCAGAGGGCGCCTTTTCCGCTCCGGATCACCCGACGATCTTTGGCCGGTGGACGCCGTCATTGGCAGTAACCGATCACGACGTCCGAGTGCCTATCGACGAGGAGGGTCTGGATTGGGAGGCGGAGTTACTCGCGGTGGTTGGTACGCCGCTGACGGTGGCGACCCGCGAGGAGGCTGCTGCTGCGGTCTTCGCCTACGGGTGTTTTAACGACATCACCGCACGGCGGGCGCAGAAGCTCACGACGCAGTGGACGATCGGGAAGAATGTCGACTCCAGCGGTCCGATGTCGGATCTGGTCACCTGCGATGAGGCGCCGGACCCGGCGACCGGATTACGAATTACCGCGCGGGTCAATGGCCAACTCACCCAGGATGCCCTCACCGATCAGATGATCTTCCCGGTCCCGGATCTGTTGGCCTTCCTCAGCCGTACTTTCACCCTGCGTCCCGGTGACCTGGTCGCGACCGGGACCCCAAGCGGTGTCGGGTATGTCCGTTCACCAGCCTGGCTGTTGCATGCGGGGGACAGCGTCGAGGTCGAGATCGAAGGTATCGGTTCCGTTCGTTCACACGTGGTGGGCAACGAGCCGGTGCCCGAGGGCGCTGCCCGGGCGACCGTTGCGGCGACGAGTCCGGTCGGCTGAGCTGGTGGAAGCAGAGAAGCGCCGATGACCACTGCCGAACCCGCTGTCATCGACTGCGTCGTCGTCGGAGCCGGCCCGGTCGGGCTCGTGACCGCGTTGCTGTTGGCTGGCCGGGGCCATAGCGTCACTGTCATCGAACGCTGGCCGCAGCGCTATCCCATGCCCCGGGCCTGCACCATCGACCACGAAGCCCTGCGCATTTTGCAGGCTGCGGGCGTCATGAGCGAGCACAGCGATTTGTTTGAGCCCTCCCGTGGGGAGCGCGGTGGCTATCAGGTCAGGAATGCGGCAGGCACGTTGCTGCTGGCATTCGACTGGAACCGAACAGCGGAGTCGGGGTGGGCCAATACCAACGGGTTTTACCAACCTGACCTGGAAGACGTGCTGGAGGCCATCGCAGGTGACCTGCCAGGTATCGAGATCCGCCGCGGATGGGCAGTCACCGACGTTGTGGATACCGGTAACGCTGTCGATGTCCACATCACCAGCACAACCGAGGAGAGCAGCCGAGATCAGTTGCGAGCATCATGGGTCGTCGCGGCCGACGGTGCCAACAGTGTGGTGCGCACCCTGCTCGGAATCGACAGCATCGACTCCGGCTTCGAAGCTGACTGGCTCGTGGCCGACTACCGACCGATCATCGACCGGGAGTGGGACGCGTTCGTCACGCAGTACTGCGATCCCGCCCAACCGGCAACAGCGGTCAACAGCGGACCGGGACGTCGGCGCTTCGAATTCATGCGCCCCGCCGGGATGAGCGCACAGGAGCTGGGCCGCCCGGAGACCGCGTGGCGACTGATGTCCCCGTGGGGTGTGACCCCAGCGAATTCCAATCTCGAACGGCACGCGGTTTACACCTTCCGCGGGCGGTGGGCGCAGACCTGGCGTCGTGGGCGGGTGCTGCTGGCAGGTGATGCGGCGCATCTGATGCCCCCGTTCCTGGGGCAGGGTTTATGCGCGGGGCTCCGCGACGCGCGTTCCTTGAGCTGGCGGCTGTCCTTGGTCCTGGACGGGCTCGCTGACTCCACGATCCTCGACAGTTATGAGACCGAACGCACGGCACACGTCCAAGAAATCATCGAAGAGGCCGTGGCCATCGGACGAGTCATCTGCGAGGTCGACCCAGAGCGGGTAGCGCAACGTGATGCACGGATGATTGCTGAGCTGACGGCTCTCGAAGGAGCTGCGGTCGAGCCGCCGCATCCGCGGCTGGGGGATCCGTCGCTGACGTACGGTTCCTCGGACGCCGAAGGGCGACTCTGCGTCCAGGGCAGGGTCGTTTTGGGGGGCCGGGTGGGCCTTTTCGATGACCTGATCGGCGGAACCTGGCAACTAATCGGCGTTGACGTCGAGCCCGCCGAACTTCTCGATGAGCAGACGCTGCAATGGTTCCGGCAACTCGGAGGCTCGGTCACCAGGGTCTCGCGGGGCGGACTTGTCGACGATATCGACGCCACCTACGAGACGTGGTTCGCTGAACATGGATGCGAAGTAGTGCTCTCGCGACCAGATTTCTACGTTTACTTCGCAGGGTCGGCAACACAACTGTCGGGCGCGATGCAGTCCCTGGCAACCACCGTCCGCCACTCAGCACAGCCCATCAACTCCTAGGAGAGTCCCATGCCCATGCGAATCACACGGCTTGCGCAGGCGCAACCCTTCCAGCCCCTAGGACACGCGGGGGTCGGACCGGTCCGACTGCAGGGTGGAGATGACACCCCGACCGACAAGGTTTCGGTCGTGCTGTCCCACTACCTGCCCGGTGCCGGAGCCGATGCTGCCCCACAGGAGGCGGAAACGATCTACGTCGTAGTGGCGGGGGAGCTGGTGATGCAGAGCGAGGGCACCGAGGCAACCCTTGGACCCTACGACTCGGTGCATTTCACCGTCGGAACCGTCCGAACCGTCGCAAACCGTACCCATCTGCCCGCGAGCATGCTCGTCATCCGGGCCACGAGTTGAATCGACAAACGCAAGGAGCTGGTCTGTGTGAGCCCAGAGATAAATTCCGAAATGTTGCATGATCACCCACCTGCCCATCGACCCATCCCGGGCGACTTCAACGCAACGGCAGTGACTTTTGCGGCGATGGCGCTGTACGACCACCTGGACGGGGAGCAGCGAGGCCGGGTCCTCGTACCGATGAGAGACGCCAACCGGCGCGACTGGAACTTCCTGCCCGAATCGGGCCGTCGCGGCGTGCCGTTACGCGACATGGACCGCACCCAGCGGTACCTGGCCCACCGGTTGATCGCGCAGTCGATGTCCGTGGAGGGTTACGCGCAGGTCGTGCAGGTGATGTCGCTTGAGAGCGTCCTGCGCGAATTCAACCTCCCGGTGTTCGGCCACGTCGGCGCGCACTTCCGCGATCCAGAGGGGTACTTCCTCACCTTCTTCAATCAACCGCAACCGGACAGCGACTGGGGCTGGCGACTGGTGGGCCACCACCTTTCCCTTAACTTCACCGTCGCCGGCCAGGATTTGCTGTCCGGCACTCCGTTGCTGCTAGGTGCCGAGCCTGGCCGGATCGGCCCCTATCGGATCCTCGGCAACGAGGAAGACCTCGCGTTCTCGCTCATCGGCCAGTTGGACGAGGAGCAGATGTCAACCGCGACGATCCATCCGGTACCACCGCCTGACTTCGTCACCCGGTGCATTCCGTTGTTGGAAGGCGAGCAGTGGCCCGACGTCCATGGCGTGGGCAGGCGGGACGCCGGCATCACCGACGCGGACCGTCATGCGTTGCGCTGGATCCGTGGTGAACGCCGGGGGTTGGGTCGAGGCCTGATGAGCAGCAGGCAGCAGGTGGCGTTCGACGCGTTGCTCGACGGACTGTTGAACAAGCTCAAGCCCGAACAGGTCAGTATCGAGATGGACCGCATCCGCAGCGCCGGTTTCGATGACCTGCACTTCGTCTGGGCCGGTGGTAAGCGCGTCGACCTGCCGCACTACTTCCGGTTGGAGGGTCCGACCACGCTGATCGAGTTCGACAACACCGAGGACAACGCCAACCACGTGCATTGCGTCTGGCGTGATCCCACCAACGATTTTGGTGATGACATCCTGGCGCGACACCGCGCCGCGCAGCACCCTGCGTCCGAGTCGGGGCCCGAGTTCGGGCCCGCTGGGCAATCCGGAGTCGGGCCGGGCAGACACGAGCATGTCAATGGCTGACAGCGGTATCCCTGAAGCAGCAGCGACCACCGGTCCGTTGAGCGGGACCGTCGTGATCGATCTGTCCCGGGCGCTGGCCGGACCGCATGCGGGCATGATGCTGGCCGATATGGGTGCGCGGGTCATCAAAGTGGAGTCAGCCGGCGGCGACGACAGTCGGGGATGGGGCCCGCCGTTCGTGAACCCCGACGATGGTGAGCCTGCGGAGTCGACCTATTTCTTGTCCGCTAACCGCGGCAAGGAGTCGATTGTCCTGGACCTGAAGTCTAAGGACGGAACGGCCGTGCTGACCTCGCTGGTGCGTCGTGCGGATGTGTTGATCGAGAATTTCCGGCCCGGTGTTTTGGCGAGAATGGGATTTGGTACCCAGGAGCTGTTCGCACTCAACCCCGGTCTGGTGCTGCTGTCGATCAGCGGGTTCGGGCACGACGGCCCACAAGCGACGCGCGCTGGGTATGACCAGATCGCGCAGGGGGAGTCCGGGCTGATGTCGCTGACGGGCTCAGGCCCCACCGACCCGCAGAAGGTGGGCGTACCTATCTGCGACCTGTTGGCGGGCATCAACGGGGTCGCGGGCGTGCTCGCGGCGTTGTTGGACCGGGAGCGTACCGGGCGGGGAACGACGGTGCGCACGTCGTTGCTGGCGGCAGGAATATCGGTGCATGCGTTTCAGGGAACGCGGTGGACGGTGGGTCATCAGGTGCCGGCACCCGGTGGAAACCATCATCCTTCCATTTCCCCGTACGGCCTGTTTCGTTGTCTGGACGGGGCGGTGCAGATCGCCGTCGGTAGCCCCCTGTTGTGGATACGATTGTGCGCCGAGTTCGACCTCGACGCCGACAACCCGTTCTTCGCTACCAACGACGACAGGGTCCAGCGCACGTCGCAGGTGATCGATCTGTTGGAGACCACCTTTTCCTCCATAACTGCAGTCGACCTGTTGGAAAGACTCGAGCGGGCCGGGGTGCCCGCAGGCCAGGTGCGGTCCCTGGATCAGGTCTACGAAAGTGAGCAGGTCCAGTCCCAGGGGCTACAGATCGAGGTAGAGCATCCGCGCTTGGGAACGGTGACGTTGCCAGGACCGCCGCTGCGGTTCTTCAATAGCGAGGACCGGGAGACAACCCGCACACAGCACACTGCGCCACCCGTGCTTGGTGCAGACGGCGAGGCCGTGCGCGCCTGGGCCTCGGACTGAGGTTACCCACCCATGATTGGAGCACCATGACAACCTCGAACGCTGTCCCCGGATTCGACGGTCCCACCCGCCCCGCGCGGCCCCTGGATGACCCACTGGTGCGCTACACCGGCTACCACCCGGGCACCACTCAGATCAATGCAGGGACTGTGGTGAAGGAGGGGTACGCACCGGTCTCGTGCGATATCACCTACGATCGCGACGTTTCCCTCACACTGCGCGACGGCACCACCGTTTACGTGGACATTTTCCGTCCGACGGGCGTGGACAATGTGCCGGCAATTATCCCGTGGGGACCGTTCGGCAAACAGATTGGCTGCTACTCCCTGGACGACTTCCCGGTTCGGATGGGGATACCTGCGACCAGGACCTCCGGTCTAGAAGCGTGGGAAGCCCCGGACCCCAGCTACTGGTGCACGCACGGCTACGCAATCGTCAACCCCGACCCGCGCGGTGCCTACCGCTCCGAGGGCGACATCATGGTCTACAACCGCCAGGAGGGTCGCGACGGTCACGACGTCATCGAATGGACCGCCGACCAACCCTGGTGCAACGGCAAGGTCGGGATGGCCGGGAACTCCTGGCTGGCAACGGCGCAATGGTTCATCGCCTCGGAGCAGCCGGCCCACCTTGCGGCGATCGCGCCCTGGGAAGGCGAATCGGACCTGTACCGGGACCTGATGGTCACCGGTGGCATCCCCGACCCGGCCTTCATGGATTCGCTCATCCACGCATTTCCGGGTGGCGGACGGATCGATGACATTGCCGCCGCAACCAGCGAGCACCCGCTGTTTGACCAGTACTGGGAGCAGCACCGGGCACTCGTCGAGCAGATCGACGTCCCGGTGTATTCGGTCGCGAGCTGGTCCAACGCCGTGCACACCGCAGGTTCCATCCGGGCCCACCGCCGACTGACCAATACTCCGTCCTGGCTGCGGGTGAACAACACCCAGGAGTGGCCGGATTTCCTAGACTACGAGGAAGACCTGCGGTCCTTCTTCGACCACTACCTACGCGGTGTCGAGAACGACTGGGAGAAGACGCCAGCGGTGCGACTCTGCATCCTGGACCCGGGCGGCATCGACGACGTGGACCGGGCGATGTCGCACTTCCCGCCACAAGGAACGCAGGCGCGCCGTCTGTATCTGGACGCCGGCACCGGTCGACTCGAGAACGACCCGCCTGTCGGATCAGCCAGCCTTCGCTACCGGTCGGACGACGGAACCAGCCGGGCGCAGTTCGTGCACCGTTTCGAGCAGGACACCGAACTGATCGGGTTCCCTTCCCTGCACCTACAGCTGGAAGCGGTCGATGCCGCCGACGCCGACGTGTTCATCCTGATCCAAAAGCTCGACGCGGACGGTGAGCTGCTCTTCAGCAGGACGGTCCCGTTCAGTGACCCCGACATCCTCGCCCAGACGAAGGCAGCGTTCGACGCCGGCGTCCCGGACGTGCGCACCCTCTTCCACGAGGGCCCGTGGGGCTCCGCGCGGTTGTCGCACCGGACAAAGGATGCCGCGCTGTCCACGACCGAGGACCCGGTCTTGGAGCACACAGCGCCGGTGGACACCGCAGCGGGGTCGACGTACGCCATCGACATACCGATGACGCCGATGGGCACCCGGTGGCACGCCGGGCAGCAGCTGCGCCTTGCGCTCGGCGGGTTCAAACTCTCGGCGACCATTCCTCCGAGCACCCGGTACGTCTCCGGCGAGATGGCTCCCGCTCAGACCATCAACACCGGTGATCACATCATCCACACCGGACCAGACCATCAGAGCTACCTGACCGTGCCCGTCGGCCCTTCGTCCTAAATGCGTTCAATTACCCGAATGTACCTGCAGCGATGGCGTTTCCGGGCAGGTTGGCTATGTGTAGACCGCGGCGATCGCCGAGCCGCGATCGCCGCGGCTCGGTAGCGCCGGTCAAAAGTCTCCCGGTCGTTCTAGGCGTAAACCTGGTGAAAGTTGCCGGTGGTCGAGGTCATCCGGTTCATACGTTGCGGGCGTCAGCACGTTCACGACGACCCCCGCGCCCCAGAACACCCAGTCCCAGCCCGGGCTGGTCGTTGAATCGGACAGCTTCACATCATCCATCACCTGACCCTTGACCCCTGCCCAAGGGTCACCATGCCAGCCACAACCCGGTGATTCTTTCTCCGCGGATCAAATGGAGCACAGTAGAACCTGTCATGACACAAATCACCGACGACATGCTGGCGCAGCTCACCAACGACGAACGAGCGGCTTTAATGCTGCGGTTGGGGCAGCCCGTACGGTCGAGAGGCTCGGGGGCAGGTGGACCTGCCCCTGTCGGGCCGGGTATTGGTCGCGCGCCGCTAGTTCCTGCGTTTTCTTGCGGGATGCTGCGTGGTGCTGGTGCCGTGGATCGTGTTCCTAGCCGTGATGCTCCCGCGCCAGTACGTCGCGGGTAACTGGCGGCTGACCTGGATCGGTTTTGACCTCGCGTTGCTCGCTACTTTGTGCTGGGCAGCGTGGACCCTGTGGCGGCGCCGCCCGATCGCGATCGCCGCAACCATCGCTGCCGCCACTTTGCTTCTGACTGACGCGTGGTTCGACGTCACGACATCCGCCGTCGGCAGTGACCTCGCCATCAGCGCCGCGACCGCAATCCTTATCGAGATCCCGCTAGCGGCCGCCCTGCTGCTGATCTCCTGGCGAGTGCGGCGCACTGTCACCCGGATGTACGACTGACCAGCCCCCACTAGACACGCTCTTTACAGCGGCGGTGGTCGCGAGCGTCGGAACCTGGTCCCCAGCAAGTAGAAGAAAGTGCGCCTCGATTCTTTGGCCCTGGGGTTTCGCTGCACGAACAACCAAAAGCGCAGCGAAGTGGCCTGCTGCGGTGATCCCGGACGGTGGGCCCTCTTAAAGTGAGGGATCTACTGGAATGAGAATCAGTAGTGACTGCATCACGTAGACGGTTCAGCCAAGAGTTCAAGGACGAGCTGTGCCAAGAGGTCGTCATGACTCCCAAGACCATCAAGGACGTCGCTGTCGCTTATGGCGTCGGGCCTGAGACGTCGCGCAACTGGTTGAACAAGTACCGCGAGGCCTACGGCGGCACGCAGACCGAGTTGACCGTTGATGAGCGAGCCCGGCTCAAACAGTTGGAGCGGGAGAATGGCGAGCTCCGTGCTGAGACGGCGTTCTTAAAAAAGCCAGTGCTTACTTCGCGCGGGAGCAGCGACAGTGAGCAAGTAGGAGTACATCGACTCCTGCAAGAACGACCCGGACCAGGCCATCGCGCTGACCAAGATGTGCGCTTGGTTGGCTGTCTCGACCTCGGGGTTCTATCACTGGCTCAGCCGCGACCTCAGCCACCGCGGCCCGCAGACAGGCACTGACAGCCCGGGTGGGGTACTTCTTTACCGCCTCGGACGGGACGTATGGGTATCGGCGGATCCACGCCGATCTGGCCGGCGAGGTACGCCGTGGAAAGGCCCTTGTCCCGGCCGTCGGGTATGACGAGTTGGTCTTCGAAGTAGGACAGGGGCTTGGGCATAGCGAACATCCTTCCAGGCATGTCCTGCCGGGCAAGCCAGATCAGATGTCACCGGACGGCCCGGTCGAGGTACTTACCCGGTCAGGGTCGGATCGATCAGGATCTTCGCCTGCTCTCCCGGATGGGATAGGTCTTTGAACGCGTCGGCTACCCCACCGAGCCCGATGGTGTGGGTGAGCAGCGGAGAACCGTTGACTTTCCCGTCCGCGAGCATGTGCAGTGTGTCTCGGAACTCCAGCGGTGTGTAGCCCACCACGAATCGCAGATCGATCTCTTTGTTGATTGCCATCACTGGGCGGATTGTGTCGGGTGACATGCACACCCCGACGACGACCAGTCGGGAGTAAATCGGGGCACTGGTGATGATCTGGTCGAGCATCCCCGGCACCCCGACGCATTCGAAGATGACAGGCCGTTTGGGAGTGATCCCGAGGGTGTCGATCAGCCGCCAGGTGTGATGCCATGGCACCGGTAGTTTCTGTAACTTCTCGGCAGTGCCGACCCCTAATTCCACGACCGCGGGGATCGTCCGCAGGAATCCGCGGTCACCGGCCGCGTCGTAGACCGAACCTTCCGTCGGGTCCACCACGATGTCCGCGCCCATGGTGGCGGCCAGGACCCGCCGACCCGCCGCGGGATCGGAGGCCACCACCGTGCGCACGCCACGTGCTTTGAGCATGCTAATCACTGCCAGCCCGACCGGGCCGCACCCGATCACGATGGCGACATCGCTTTTGGAGATCTCGGACCGGCGTACTGCGTGCCAGCCGATCGCCATCGGTTCGGTCAGCGCCGCGAGTTGCGGGCTCAACCCGTTCGGGATCGCCAGCGTCAACGATTCCTGCACCACCACCTGTTCGGCGTACGCACCCGGGGCGGCTGCCGAGATACCGATTGCGTCGAACCCGTTGGAGGTCCGCAACAGCGGCAGCGCCACGACGCAGGTACCGGCCGGAACAGCCTTTTTGCTGCCCGGCCCGTACTCCGCGACGGTGCCGCTGAACTCGTGCCCGAAGATGACCTGCTCGCTGGAACGCATCGCTGAGGTGTATCCGGCTTCGGCCAGGGTGTCGGCCTGCAGGTCCGCGTGCTTGCGGGCATGCAGATCCGATCCGCAGATGCCGCAGAACGCGACGTTCAGCAGTACCTGTCCCTGGGCCGGTCGAACATCCGGGACATCGATGGCGTGCAGTGCCCCTTCATGGCAGATAACGGCCTTCACGAACGAATGCCTTCGTCGGTGACGCGGGCCAGCTGGTCGATCTCGGCCTCCACCTGCGCTTCGTGGGCCTGGATGTCGCGTTTGGCTGCTGCCGGGCTCCACCGACCGCGTAGCAGCGGGATGCACAGCAGGAAAAAGATCGCCGCGCCGAAGCACACCCAGTACCAGGACTTCCACTGAGCTGGGGAGTCCTTCGCGGCCTTCTGCACGTCCGCGCCGTGCTTTTGCAGGTAGGCCAGGTCTGCTGGCGGGACCTTTCCCAGTGCGGTGAGTCGCGCGATGGCCTGGGCGGGCGGGATCTTCGCTGCCGTCGCGATCTGCCCGACTGCCGCTGCTTGGGCGGCGGTGTCCGTCGGGTTGGATAGTTTGGCCAGGGTCGCCGGTTGGATCAGGGATGCGGTGGCTAACTCGGGTTTGTATTGGGTGGACAGGGTGGACACCTGGGCGCCGTAGGTGACCAGGGGCGTCATGCTGCTGACGATGACGGGCAGCATCATGAACGACCCGAAAACGATCAGTCGTTGCAACCACGCCCAGATCGCCAGGCCGGTGGCGGCCAGGGCGGGGTTTCGGTCTTCGACGGTCTCGGTGAAGCTGGCCATCCACGGGCAGTAGGCGAAGGCCAGGAAAACGGTCAGGATCGAAATGATCAGGGCCAGCGTGTGATAGCTGGGGTTCTTGCCGAGCTGGGTCAGGAAGACCACCAGCATCACGGCGGTGCCGATGCCGCCGACCAGCATGAACGGCTTGCGGACTCGCAACCTGTCGGACAGGACTCCGACCACGACAAGTGCGATCGCATCGGCGCTCCAGTTCCAGTTGGCCAGACCGTTGGCGTCTTTAAGGCTGAAACCAAAGATGGTCTGGTACAGGATCGTGCCGAAACCGACCGAGGTGTAGTAGACGAGCAGCAGCACCGAGACTGCAACCGCGGACAGGATGATGTCTGGCTTGAGCAGTTGGCGGAACGGGTGCTTGATGGACTGTTCGACGTCGATGCCGCGCGCTTTGGCCTCGACCAGGATGCGGTCGCGTTCGCTGACCATGAGCTGGTCGCGGATGCCGGGAGCCAGCTCGCGCAGAAAAAGGAACGCGGCGATGAAAACCAGGAGCCCGACGATGCCGCTGATCCGGTATTCGGTCTGCCATCCGGTGTGTGCCTTGATGGTGTTGGTCGCGACCACGGACACCGCCAGGCTGCCCAGGACCGGACCCATCGTCCAGAAACCCATTGCCGTGGCCCGACCGACCTGTGGAGAGAAGTCGCGGACCAGTGCAGGGCTGGCGACCAGCACCATCCCTTCGATGATCGCGACGATGAAGGAGACGATCGTGAATGGCCATTTCGATGTCGTGGCGGGAATCACGAACGCGGTCAGGATGCTGGTGATGAGCAGCCCGCCAACGACCAGTTGGGTGCGGCCGATCCGGTCGGCCAGGCCGGCTGCCAGCGACCCGAAGGCGCCGAGCAGGTTGCCGACAGCGAGGGTGACGACAAAGAACTGGAAGCTCATCCCCAGGTCGGGCAGCAGCAACGTGGAGACCGAACCGTTGACGTATAGCTGGTAGTAGAGCGTCACGGTGATCACCACGACGAGCACCAGCTGCGATATCCGCAACTTGTTGGTCGGATAGTGCGGCAGCTGCCGATTCCTGATTCCGGCCCGCAGGCCCGCCCCGTTAAATTGTGACACCGGTGGGTTGGTGGTGCTCATTGCTGCGTGCTCCGATCTGCAAGGGCCGTAGCGAATGCGTTGGCCGGGTCGAAGGAAATGACGTGCGCTGATTCGATGAGTGCCTGCTGGAGGCGGTTCGCGGTGTCGACATCGGGGGTCCGGTTGGCCAAAACGTCTGCGTAGACGAATGATTCGCCGAGCCGGACAATCGCAAAGGCCAGTTGGTCAGGCGGGATCAGCAGGCGAAGACCGTGCTCCTGGATGTCGTGACGCAGCAGGGACTCCACGAAGGCGACGACTCCGCGTTGCACCTTGCCCAATGGGTCGGTGAGCACCCGGATGGCCAGGGGCGGCTCGTCGGCGAGTAGTTGGTGCAATGCCGCGGACTGCGCGACCATCGCGTTCATCTCACGACCAACCCCGACGCAACGCAGCGCCCCCGCCGGACGCCTGGCCTCCCACCGGCGCACGGCGCGGCGCTGGGTTTGTTCGGTAATCAGCCAGAGCGCCTCGGACAGCAACTCCTCGCGGCTACCAACGTGGCGGAACAAGGTGACCCGGGAGATCCCCAACTCATCGGCGATGCCCTGCATCTCCAGGCGCCGACCGGACAGCACCCAGCGTGCTGCCAGCTCTGCGGCCCGCGTCCTACCGGCGTGCGCTGCTGAGGGCATCTCAGACGGCACCGGGCACCGATGCTCCGGGCTCGACCGGAGCAGTGAACGCGCTGTCGACGACGGCCTGTGCGAGCGGCCCGTAGGGCGGCAGGAAGGCATCGGCCAGGTCGCCGATGCCGCGGACCACCACGCCGCGCGGGTTGGAGAACTCCCGGAATCCTTCGATGCCGTGGTGGCGACCGCTGCCGCTGTTGCCGATTCCACCAAAGCCCAACGACGGCAACGCGCCCTGCACCGCGCACACGTTGACGCAGGCACCACCGGAGGTGGTCCTGGTCAGGATGTCCTCAGCGACGTCGGGGTCGGCGGTGAAGACGTAGAGCCCAAGGGGGCGTTCACCTGCGTTGATGAAGCTGATGGCCTCATCGAGTGAGTCGTAGGGGATGACGGGCAGGATCGGACCGAAGATCTCCTCAGCCATGATGCGCAGGTCCGCCGCTGGGTCCACTACGACCGTGAGCGGCAGCTGACGCTTTGCGGAGTCACCGTCGCCGCCCAGCTGGAGGATCTGGGCGCCGGAGTCGCGGGCCTCCTGAACGAGCTGCGAAATGCGCTCGGCGTGCC
This sequence comes from Actinomycetota bacterium, assembly GCA_030853805.1. Classification (GTDB taxonomy): domain Bacteria; phylum Actinomycetota; class Actinomycetes; order Actinomycetales; family Dermatophilaceae; genus Allobranchiibius. Next base: position 15,838 of record JALYUK010000158.1, read on the forward strand.
GTTGGGTGATGATCGCGGTGCAGTCAGGGGAGGAGGCGTATCCCGGCAGTTGGCTAGACACGAAGTCCTGCGCGAGCTGGACGAAATTTTCCACGTGATTGCGCGGGACCAGCACGTAGTCGACCGAGATACACATCTGCCCGTTCTTGATCAGCTTGGTACCCACCACGTTGCGGACGCTGTCAGCGGTGACGCTGTCGGCGGTCAGGATCGCCGGACACTTCCCGCCCAACTCCAGCGTGACCGGCACCAGATTCTCTGCGGCGGCGCGGGCGATCTCACGTCCGATGCTGGGGCTGCCGGTGTAGAGAAGGTGATCCCACGCCAGCGTCGGGAACTGCTTGGCCAACGCCAGACCCCCGACGCTCGCATAGGCGAGGTCATCGCCAAAGGTCTGGGCGAGCATGGTGCGCAGCAACTCGGCGCACGCGGGGGTGTAGTCCGACGGTTTGACGATGACCCGGTTACCCGCGGCCAACATCTCCACCAGCGGCCCGACCGACAGGTCGAAGGGAAAGTTCCAGGGCACAATGTTGCCGATGACCCCTTTGGGCTGCAGGCGGATCGCGGCCTCGGCGGTCCCGAAGAGGGCCGGGTCGGTGACGCGCTTGTCCTTGGCCATCCAAGCGTCCAGGTTCTCGATGGCGTAGGCGGCGCGTCCGGCCACTCCCAGGATCTCGACCAAGTCGGTGAACAAACCCGGGTGGACCCCAAAATCCTCGCTCATAGCGGCGCGGATCTGCGCGCGATGGCCCATCACCATGGCGCCCAGCGCTCCTAGCCGCTCTTTGCGAATACCGGCGCTCGGCGAGCAGTCCGCGAGATACGCCGTTCGCTGCAGCGCGTAGACCCGGTGCAGCGCTTCAATGGCCGGCCCGTCGTCGAGATCAGCGCTGAGGTGGGGGGCGACCAACGTCATCATGTGCTCCTGGATCCGTGGTGTTACATTGCGTGCTGATGTTGCAGTGTTACATCTCGTTGAGTTGTTGCATAGTGGTACAGATTACGTATTTTCCTATTGAGCCCGCCCAGGATGGAGACATCGATGACGCTGTCGACCAAAGACCCCACCGCGTCCCGCGCCCAGTCCGCCGAGCCGATGATCGACGTCGACGTCCTCATCGTGGGAGCCGGCCTGTCCGGTATCGGTGCGGCGTGCCGACTGCACACCGACGCACCCGGCACGAGCTATGCGATCCTGGAATCGCGGGCAGTGACCGGCGGCACCTGGGATCTGTTCCGCTATCCCGGGGTCCGCTCCGATTCGGACATGTCCACGCTCGGCTATCCGTTCCGCCCGTGGAGCGCGCCGGAGGCCATCGCCAGCGGGAAGGACATCCTGGCGTATGTCCGAGCAACCGCGACCGAGTACGGCGTCGATGGGCACATCCGTTTCCAACAGCGAGTCGATGCTGCGAGCTGGTCTACCCAGGCCGCCCGCTGGACAGTCACAGTGACCGACACCGAGACGGATACCCAAACCACAGCGACCTGCCGACTGCTCTACCTGTGCTCGGGCTACTACAGCTACGAGAGCGGTTACACCCCGGATTGGGCGGGTCTGGACCAGTTTGGTGGACAGGTGATTCACCCGCAGGACTGGCCCAAGGACCTCGACGTCACCGGCAAACGCGTCGTGGTCGTCGGCAGCGGAGCGACCGCCGTCACCCTGGTGCCGGCGATGGTCGAGGCCGGCGCCGGACACGTCACCATGCTGCAACGCTCACCGTCGTACGTGCTGGCCATCGCGACCCGTGATCCGCTGGATGATCTGCTGCGCAAGCGGTTGTCCCCCCAGCGCGCGGTGCGGGCCATCCGGTGGAAGAACATCAAAGTCAGCACCGCGATCTACCAGCTAAGCCAGAGATATCCCGAGCGGGTCAAAGGGTTCCTACGCAAAGGCGCCGCCAAGCAACTGCCGGTTGGCTACGACCTCGACACCCACTTCTCCCCCAAGTACAACCCCTGGGACCAAAGGATGTGCCTCGTGCCAGAAGGTGACCTGTTCACCGCGATCGGATCCCAGAAGGCAGACGTAGTAACCGACCACATCGAGTCGTTCACCCGGGACGGCATCCAGTTGCGTTCCGGATCAACCCTGGACGCCGACATCGTGGTCGCTGCCACCGGTCTCAATCTGCGCCCGCTGGGTTGCATCGCCCTCACCGTCGACGGCGAGAAGGTGTCGATTCCAGACCGGGTGACCTACAAGGGAATGATGCTTGACGGGGTGCCAAACCTTGCCTTCGCCGTCGGCTACACGAACGCGTCGTGGACCCTGAAGGTGGACCTGGTATCGACCTACGTCGCCGGGCTCGCGAGGAAACTAAGCGAAACCAACAGTGCCATCGTCACACCACGACTACCGCAAGACGAGCAGGCCGTCGCACCACTGATCGAGATGACGTCGGGGTACTTCGAAAGATCCCGAGATGCGCTACCCAAACAGGGCAGCAAAGCGCCATGGCGCCTCAGCGACCGCTACAGCAAGGACGCCAAGCTGTTCCGCGGTAAGCACGCCCTCGATCAACTAGAATTCACCGCCACCCAAAGCCAGTAGCACCACCGGCGAATTGACCGCCTAAACAACCCAGCCCGAAGGATCACCCTCGTACACCACTCCGAAGGACTTGACCGTGGTTCGGGCAACAACTTCAAGGGCGCCCTGGCCCGTAGGGAATGAACGATGATCAAAGGTATCCAATTCAGTGGTGTGCCCCCCGCAGAATGCGCCAGACCGCTCCGATGAGTGGCGTCGGCCCACTCTCGATATGCCAGCCCCGATCATGGGGTTGATCCCTCAACCATCACTAGAAGACACCGACAGCATCGGTGCCAGCACTGGGCAGGACACGACGGGTTACGCCTCGATCGGCGCGAGTATTACCCACACGCTGTGGCGCAACCCCGCCGACCACAACGATCCAGTCGACCTCGCCGTCCTATCCGATGAGAAGCGTGCCGCGATCAAGACGGTCCCGCCGCGGCCCGCGGTACTTCCGCGAAGCGAACTGGAGCACATCCAGATTGCCTTCGCTACCAGGCCAATCATCGACACGAAAGCCCGGTAGCCGATCGAGCAACGGGACGGTCGAACTGGGAACCGTCTTGGTCTATGAAGTGCCATCGCTAGAGTTTTCGTGATGCGAACCGAGGAACCCGACGTCCAGGCTCTGGTCGTGGTTGACGTCCAGCGTGCCTTCGTCGAAGGCAGGAGCGCGGTTCCTGATGCCGAGCGGTTACTGAGCGCGATCAAGATCCAACTGGCCGCAGCGCGAGCGGCCAGAGCGCAAGTGGTGTACCTGCAAAATGACGGGACCAGCGAAACCGGCGACGCCCCTGGCACTGATGGGTGGGAGCTTGCGCTTGAACCCGATGCTGGTGAGCTGGTCATCCGCAAGGCCAAAGACGACGGCTTCTGCGGCACGTCGCTAGAAGCTGTTCTGCGCGAAGGCGGTGTTGCCGTCTGCTCCATCGTGGGTGTCCTGTCCGAGATGTGTGTCGCGGCCACGGCTCGCCAAGCCCTTGAGCTCGGTTTCGGCGTGGTGATGGCACACGATTCGCATGGCACGCACTACGTTCCCGAACAAGGCCCCGCGGCTCCCGGGGTGCCAGCTCGCCTCGCGAGGCGAGCGGCTGAGTGGGCCCTTGGAGATGAGCCGTGCTTCGTCTCGTCTGCAGCCGACATTCGTTTCCAGGCACCCTGATCCCAACAACGCCCGCCGGTTACTGGCATGTCGCGCCAGCAAGACTGCTGACTCACCAGCAATCACGATCCAGTAATGACGGTCAGTGGTCCCTCCTCGGGAGTGGGCGGCTCAAAGTTGTCGAAATACCGCGCAGCTAGCACCGCTGAGACAACGACATCGCCAGCATGGCGACCCCTTCGCAACCGCACGCGGTCCAACACGACCTCTCGGGCGGTAGCGAAGTAGACAGTCTCCGGAACGACGCCGGTGGGCTCCAGCAGTTGCCGGTACTCCTGCCGCATCCCACGTGACCAGAACGAGAGGTCCGGCACCACGTCACGCCCAGCGGTCACCAGCTCGAGTAAGCGAGAGCGCAGCGTGTCCTCTACCTCGGCTTCCCGTTCAGGAGGAAGCGAAACTGAGAAAGTCCCTGCCTGCCATCGGATGAGGTCGAGCGACATACGAAACATGCCGTGCTGCTCCAGCACGCGGGCGTACGTCGACTTACCAGATCCAGCTGGTCCGCACATGAAGAC
>JALYUK010000179.1 GCA_030853805.1 Actinomycetota bacterium
CAGACGACGACTTCCTTGCGGTTCCGGGGAACGGTGGCAACGGGGGCAGTACTCACTGACTCTCCTTCAAATACGCAATGACGGTCTTCTCGTCCAGCACCTCGGCGTACTTGGCCTGCAGGTCGTAGAGATTCGCCTCATGAGGGCCATCGTCTCGGTCGGCGACGGCCTGCCGGACGACCAACGGCACGAAGCCGTACTGCAGCGCGTCGACTGCGCTGGCGCGCACGCAACCGCTCGTACTGACGCCCAGGACGATGACGGTGTCCACACCGGCTGCAACCAACGTCGAGACCAGGGACGTGCCGAAGAAAGCACTGGCGTACTGCTTCACGACGACGAGCTCGCCCTCTACCGGAGCCACCTGAGGCATCAGCTCACCCATCGGCCCCGGACCGATGAGGCTGCCCAGTCCGCCGACTTTTCGTAGAAAGACACCGGCATCAACCCCGCCCGCCCCGTACTCCACCCGGGTATGGACGACCAGCGCCCCGACGTCTCGGGCCGTGTCCAGGACGCGGCTCGCGGCATCAAGGCAATCTGTCGACGGCAGACAGAAGGGACTCTCCTCATCGAAGTAGGCACGCATCATGTCGATGGCCAGCACCACCGGGCGACGGCCCGGAGTCAGACGTCCAGCGAATCCATCGGCGAATGACGACTGCATACTGCTCCTCGTGAAAAGTGCGGCGGACTGGAACACCAACGGACCAGGGCATGGCGAACTAGAGCATGGGCACCGGCGGCTTCGGAGCGGGTAACCCGGTCTCCTCCTCGCAGCGAGCCAGGATCGTCTCCAGCGGGGGACCCATGTCGAAGGTCGGCAACGGGTCGGGTCGTCCGGCACGCAGCTGCGTACGTAGCTGCTCAGTCGCGCCGTCGTCGACGTTCCCGTCCGCGTCACAGACAACGCCGTACCGGCGCGCGCCGTCGCTGGTCACCAGACCGCGACGGATTTCCAGTGCGACGAGTTCGGGGTCCCGGGCCATCGGGTCGCCCCAGCCGCCGCCACCCCACGTCACGAAATGCAGGACGTCGTCGGGGTACACCTGTAGTCCGGTGACCTTGCTCGCGACGATCTCGGTGGTGCCGTCCGCTCGCACGATCCATTTGCGTCCGCGCGCTCCGGGCTCACCGCCGTTGACTCCCCAGGGGTAGGTCAGCCAGCGGTCGTCGTGGATCGCGATGGTGCCCGCCTCGAGGAATCGGTAGACGACGTCGACGCCGTTGCCGCCGCGGTGCAGGCCTGCACCGCCGGTGTCACTGACCGTCTCCCAACGGTCGATCCGCAGCGGGTAGTAGGACTCGAGATATTCACACGGAATGTTGACGAAGGAAGGCCATAGTGAGTGGCCGTCCGGGCCGTCACCGATCGGGCGACCGGGGATCCCACCGAAGCCGATGGAGTAGAGCTGGAACCATTCACCCTTGCGTTCGCCCGTCGTGTAGTTGCCGGAGAACATGAAGTGCGGGGAGGAGGAGAACCCGGCCGCGTTCAACAGGTCTGGGTTCGTCTGTCCTAGCAAGCCGCCGAACAGGTCGAAAACCCGACCGATGCCGTGGTTACGAGCATTGAGAGCGGCAGGGTATTTCGGCCGCCAGAAGGAATCCTCTGGGATCTCGACGTCGATGAGCGGGTAGAAGCCGTCGTTCCACAAAATCTGCGGATCAGCCACGGTGATCATGTAGATCCCGAAGAACATCCGGATCAGGTTCTCGTTGATGTAGTAGTTGATCGGTCCTGCTGCCTGGGGGCTGCTCCCGGTCAGGTCCAGCAGTACCTTGTCGCCCGTGCGGGTCAAGCTCATGCAGAGCTTGTAGGGCCCGTAGCCCACACCGTCGTCGCAGATGTAGTCGGTAAACGAGAGGGTCTCGCCCTCCTTGAACACCATTCGGAGCAGCGACTTCATGGCCCGGTAGTTGCGGTCCAAGAGCGCATCGAGCGCAGAGGCGTAGGTCTCTGCGCCGAACCGGGCACACATTTCCTGCACCCGTCGCGATGCCGTGCGGCAGGCGGCGACCAGGCCGTTCAGGTCGGCACGGTTCCAATCAGGTTTGCGCACCTGGTTGAGGATGATGCGCAGCGAGTCCTCGGCCAGGACGCCGTTCTTGTAGATCTTGAACGGCGGTATAACCACCCCTTCCTCGAAGATGGTGCGGGCATCGGTAGGCATCGACGCCGGTGTCTTGCCGCCGACATCAGACATGTGCCCGAACATCGAGGACCATCCCATGATGCGACCCTCGAAATAGATCGGCATCACGATGAGCCAGTCATTGGCGTGGCTGATCGCCGCGCCGCACGAGTAAGGGTCCGAGGTCAACAGGACGTCGCCCTCTTCGATGTCGCCCTCGAAGTTCTTCAGGAAGTCCGGAATCGAGAGTCCGAACTGTCCGACGACCATCTTTCCCTCGGGGTCGCCGATCAACGGGAACTCGTCGTGTTGCTCTCGAATGCCAGGGGACAGGGCGGTCCGGAACAGCACCTCATCCATCTCGTACCGGGCATTGCGCAAGCCGTTCTCGACCAGGTCGAGGGTGACCAGGTCCACCTCCACCGGCTTCAGCGGTTCGGTCGCAGTTTCGATCAAACGTGCCATCTCTCAGCCCTCCTCGTTCTTGCGTCGGTCGGTGTCACTGGGTCGGATGAGCAGACTTCCGCTGCTGTGGACGGTTGCGGTGTAGCCGGGCAGCACCAAGGTGGTGGAGTCCATCTCGGTAAGCACCGCGGCACCTTCGATCACGTTGCCGGACTTCAACAGGGACCGGTCGTAGATGACGGCCTCGACGGTTGCTCCATCGACCCAGATCTCGTGATCGGACACCTTGGCCGCGCTGGGGTCGGTGCCGCCCTCGTCGAGGATGGCCGCGGCGAAGTCGGGTCGTGGACCACTTACTGTCGCGCGCACCGTCACCAGTTCCTGCTCGTTGCTGAGCAGGAACGAGAACAGCCGCTCGTGCTCGGCATCGAAGGCTGCCCGCAGGCTGTCGATACCGGCACCGTCACCGTCGAAGGCGTCGATGTCGATGCTGACCGGAATCTCGAAGCCTTGACCGTGATAGCGCAGGTCTGCGGAGTAGCTGACCTTCTGGTCAGAGGAGTCGACGCCCTCGTCGTCCAAAGACACCCGGGCCGCGGCGGCAAGTTCGGCCAGAATCTCGATCAATATGTCGTCACTGAGGTCACTGAATTTACGGACCAGGGTGCGGACCGCCTCATCACGCAGACCGGTGGTCGCGTCTCCCAGTGCACACAGCACCCCTGGTGACGGCGGAATGATCACCGGCCACGACCCGGTGAGCCTGCCGATGGCATTGGCGTGCAGCGGACCTGCTCCACCGTAGGCAACCAGCGCAAATTCACGCGGATCGAAACCCTGTTGCACCGAGACGAGCCGGAGTCCGCCGAGCATGTTCTCGTTGACGATCTTGACGATGCCCTCGGCTGCCGCTTCGACGGAGCCGAGCCCGGTGGCGTCTGCGATTGTTTTGACGGCGGCGAATGCTGCTTCCCGATCGAGAGTGACCTCGCCGCCGGCGAGGTCGGTCGGCAGGTACCCCAGGACGATGTTTGCATCGGTGACCGTGGGTTCCGTCCCACCCGCTGCGTAGGCCGCCGGCCCGGGCGACGCGCCTGCGGACTGCGGTCCTACCCGCAACGCTTGAGTCAGTTGAGGTACGTGCGCAATCGACCCACCACCCGCCCCTACGGTTTGCACCTGGACCGAGGTTGCGCGCACCTTCAGGTCTGCGACTGTCGTCTCGCGGCCGATGCGAGGCGTCAGACCCTGCACCAGGGCGACATCGGTGGAGGTCCCGCCCATATCGAAGGTCAGGAAGTCTTCGTTGCCAGTCTCTTCAGCGACCCAGACTGCGCCGGTGACTCCACCGGCGGGGCCCGACATGAGCATCGCGACCGGATTGTCCTTCGCGGCCCCAGCGGAGACCAGGCCGCCGTCACTACGCAGCACGTACAACCTGCCGGTGACTCCGACCTCCTTGAGTTGGGACTCGAGATGCGCGACGTAGCTGGCGACTTGTGGCTGCACATACGCATTGGCGACCGTCGTGATCGCGCGCTCGTACTCGCGCAATTCCGGCAGGACCGAAGAGGACAGCGACACCCTGATGCCTGGTAGCTCTTCAGCAGCGATCTCACCGATGCGCTGCTCGTGCTGAGCGTTCGCGTAGGAGTTGATCAGGCAGACGGCCAGGGCTTCGATGCCCTGACCTCGCAGCCGTCCCAACTTGGCGCGGACGTCGTTTTCGTCGAGCTCGGTGACAATCTTGCCGTCGGCGCCGACGCGTTCGATGACCTCGACGGTGTCTTCGAGTGCGGCCAGCGGCTCCGGTTTGGGCCAGATGATCCAACCGGCCAGCCCTCCCGGCACGAAGGAGCGGGCGATCTGCAACACCTGACGGAACCCGTCAGTGGTTACCAGGCCGACGCGGGCGCCCTTGCCTTCCAAGACCGCGTTGGTGGCCACCGTGGTGCCGTGCAGCAAGGATCTGATCTCACGCAGTTCTACGCCTGCGTCCTTACATACCTGCTGCACGCCGCGGAGCACGCCGATCGACTGGTCCTCGGGTGTTGACGGGGTTTTCTCCCGGAAGGTCTCTCCGGTGTCTTCGTTGATCAACAGGAGGTCGGTGAACGTTCCGCCCACATCGACGCCGAGTCGGTATGACATACAGGCTCCTCAGATAATGCCGGAGGACCGCAGCGTCGACATTTCGTCGTCGCTCATCCCCAGCATGTCGTGGTAAATCTCTTGGTTGTGTTCTCCGAGTGCGGGCCCTACATGTCGGACCCTCCCTGGGGTCTCCGACAGACGAGGCGCGACATTGTGCATCGCGAACTCGCCGAAGTCGGGGTGCGGTAGCCGCACGATTGCTTCACGTGCGTCGAAGTGCGGGTCGGCAAACATGTCCTTCACACGGAAGATACGGCCGGCCGGCACCCCGCCCGCATGCATCTTCTTTAGCAGGTCGTCGGCGGTCACGGTCGACGTCCACTCGGCGATGAGCCCGTCCAGTTCTTCCATGTGAGCGCCTCGCGAGGTGTGGGTGGCGTACCGCTCGTCCGTGGCCAGGTCCGGGCGTTCCATCACCTCGGTAAGGCGGCCGAACACGCTGTCCTGATTGGCCGCCACCAGGATCAGGTCACCATCAGCCGTGGGATACACGTTGCTGGGGGACACGTTGGGAAGGGTCGCGCCGGTGCGCTCACGCTGGTAGCCCGCTATCTGCCATTCCGGCAACATCGACTCCATCATCGACAGCACTGCCTCGTAGATGGCCGAATCGACGAGCTGACCCCTACCGCTGCGGCCGCGCTGATGGATAGCGACCAGCGTGCCCAGGCACGCGAACACTGCTGCGAGTGAATCTCCGAGAGATATGCCGGTTCGTGCCGGCGGCCGGTCGGGGTCACCGGTGACGTAGCGAATGCCACCCATCGCTTCGCCGATAGATCCGTAGCCGGCTTGCTGCGAGTAGGGACCCGTCTGACCGAAGCCCGTCACTCGGGTGATGACCAGACCGGGATTGATTGCCCATAGTTCGTCTGGCGACAGACCCCAGCGCTCGAGTGTCCCTGGCCGAAAGTTCTCCACGAGGATGTCGGCTGATGCCACAAGCTTGCGGACGATGTCCTGCCCCTCGGGCGTTCTCAGATTCGCCGTGACTGATTTCTTGTTGCGAGCGACGACCGGCCACCACAGTGATTTTCCGTACGGCTTCTCGCGGCCCCATTCACGCATGGGATCACCGCGCCCTGGATCTTCGACCTTGATCACTTCCGCGCCGAAGTCGCCGAGTAGCTGCCCGCAGAACGGCCCGGCCAATAACTGACCGAGTTCGACGACTCGTAAGTTATCGAGAGGCAGGGGTTGCGTTTCTGTCATCAACTGCTCGCTTTGGTCAGTAGAACGCGGTGGCAGCCGGAACATCGAGTCACGCAGTCGATGTTTCGGCTAACGCACTTGGAGAAGTTTTCTGATCCTGAAGCTAGAGGCCTCCGGTGCGGGAGTCAAGAGGTTGCATACAATCTGTCCAGAAACCACCTACCATGTAGGGGATATGAGCAGTCAAGGGCACCCCACCGACGCAGGCCGAGCCGCTGAGCATGCCTACCGCTGCATTCGCGAGCAGATCCTCTCCGGACAACGCGCAGGGGGGGAGTGGCTGCGTGAGGACAAGCTGGCGGAGAGCACCGGCGTCAGTCGGACGCCGGTCCGCGAAGCGTTGCGGCAGTTGGCCGCTGAGGGCCTGGTGTACTACCAGCGAAACCGTGGTGTCCAGGTGCAGACATGGAGCGCGTCGGACCTCAACGAGATATACAGCTTGCGATCACTGCTGGAGCCCCATGGTTGCCGTTTGGCCGCAGACACCGGTGCAGCCGACTGTGCTGCGCTGGACGCGCTGTGCGATGCCATGGAGAACGCCGTAGATAAGCGGATTCCGGACCTTGACAAGGTCGCAGAACTCAACAACAACTTTCACCGAATGGTTATCGAGGCGTCAGGTGACTCCCGGCTGACGGGGCTCGTCACGTCGAACCTGCAGATCCCGCTCGTGCGGCACACCTTCTCCCGATATTCCAATGCTTCCCTGCAACGGAGCATGGCCCATCATCGAGAATTGGTGGATGCGCTCCGGGTGGGGGACCCGGCGTGGGCGGAGTCAATCATGCGCGCGCACGTGCACGCAGCATGGTCGGTGATGCGCCAATACTTCGATGCCGCTGGCGATAGTGGCGAGGATGGCGACAGCGGCGACGCTTCGGCGACCTGAAGTTCAGCGGCCGGAGGCCCGCAGATGAGCTCTGAACGGGTATGATTCACACCACACCGAATGGCAGACTGTATACAGTCGCTACTAACGGGGCAGCGGTGCGTCAGCCCCCGCGCAAAGTTGTTTCTTCCGGACGTAGGGGTCTATGCCTGCGTACCCGGCGACGGCACTGCCCCGTGGGGTGTCGGTCGTGAGGCCGGCATCCATTTCCGCCGTTGATACCTGCCCACCCTTGACGGGATCGGGGCAACCCAACGGATCACCAGCGTCGAGACCATGCGGACCACCAATGCTGGGCGATCACTCGGGCCACGCGCTGTGTTGAATGATCTCAACGAAATTCTGGCGCTGGAAGGACGGGTCGAAGTGTGCCAGCACGTCGTCGTTCATCGTTCCGAAGGTGGTGTCCGGGCGCTTGGCCATGCCGTCGTAGAAGGCCCAGGACGTCGGTCTCGACACCGAGAGTCACTACGGCGACTTCTGCCGGCGGGTGGTGTGGGACCTGCGGTGTGGTGTGCAGTGCGATACCC
>JALYUK010000187.1 GCA_030853805.1 Actinomycetota bacterium
CGGCAGAGCCATTCGGTCAGATGCACCGCATCGTGTACGTAGTCCTTGATGCGCATCGCGGCGCGCACCGTGTCGGGGTCGGTCAGCGCGTGGCTGCGGCCCGCGGCGCGTTGGTCGTAGTGCACGATCGTGAAGAAATCTTCAATTGGCCGCTGCCACATCCACGCTGTCGGGGCTAGTGGGGTGCCTGGCCCGCCGTGGACGAAGAGCAGAACGGGGTTGCTGCGGTCGGCGCCGCGGATGGTCACAACCTGCGGGATCCCATCCAGTTCGACCGTGACGGCTTCCTCGATCGCACCAGGTGTCGACAGCTTTAGGAAGCTCTGGATCACGTCACTGCACGAAAGTGCGTCTTCGGCGTCTGTCATCGCACGATCGTATGAAACTGCCCGGTCAGCGATCGCTGACCGGACGGGGATCCTCTAGAGAATCACCGTGGCCGCGGCCAGTACGGTCGACGACAGGTTGTCCAGAGACGATTCGGGGAGACACGATGAGGCTGCACCATGTCCAGGTTGCCTGTGCACGGGGACAGGAAGACACCGCGCGGCGGTTCTACGGTGCCGGTCTTGGATTGACGGAGGTAGAAAAACCCGAGGATCTGAAACCGAAGGGCGGGGTGTGGTTTCGGGACTACGACGAAGCCGGGAACGTAAACGCTGAAATACACATCGGGGTGGAAGATCCGTTTTCTCCAGCACTCAAGGCGCACCCGGCCTTTCAGTTCGCCGATGGCGCCGAACTGGAGGCCGTGGCGGAGCGGCTGAGTGGCCTGGGGTTCGACGTCGACTGGACCCAGCGGCATAACTTCCCGGGCAACGAGCGATGCCATACCGCAGACGGCCAGGGCAATCGGGTGGAGCTCCTGGCGCCGCTGGAGTGCAACTGAAGCCAGCGTCACCGCCAATGGCAGGCGTGCCGAGGCACGATCGGCTACCGGTCGCGGTGGAGGGATCGGCGGGCGTGGATTGCTGTCCACTGTCGTCGTGTCCCGTTTCAGTCAGGACTGAGAGACGCGTCCGCGTCGAAGAGACGTGAAAGTCTGAGCGGGTGACTCAACCGCCCCCACCGCAACCGGCGATTCGTATTGAGCAGGTCCCGTCCCTGACCATCGTTGAAGACGCCTTGCAGCGCGAGGACGAGTCTTATCGCGATCGTGCGAACGGCCTCGACACGAAAGCGGGCGTGATCCTCAGCGCCGCAGGAGTGATCGTCGCGCTTGTAGGCCTTCACGCCAACGTGGCCGGTTTGATCGCGCAGTTTGCCGGAATCGGCTCGGGCGTCGCAGGAGTTGCCACCATCCTGCCGCGGGTGGACAAAGCGATCGGGCCACGCAACCTGCGCGACCGATATCTGCAACGCGACGCGATCACCACTCGGCTGTTCGTCCTAAACACCCGCATCTTGCTGCACGAGCGCAATGAAAAGCGACTCCTCGACAAGGCGATGAGGCTCAAGATCGCCGCCGCCTTGCTGCTGCTATCCGCCGCCGCCATCGCCATCGGCGGTATCATTGAGCAAATCCAGCGGTGAGAGGCCACGATGACTACTACGGCTCCTACGACAACAACCCACGCCGCCCTCGACGATGAACAGCCACTCGACATCGAGGCACTGTTCCCTGCCGACCCAGACCTGATGATCAGCCCCGAGGGTGACAAGCGCGGTCTTGAGCAACTGCGCTCTAGTGCGCGGGAACGACGTAACGAGCTCGCTCACCAATGAGCACGCACGAGGAACAAGCACCTACTCCTGACCCAGTTCCTGTCGAACTAACCTTGACGGACCCAGCACCGCTGCCTTCTGAGTTAACGCAAGCTGACCCGGGTTTACTCGTTGATTCCGTGCTTGGAAGCGGTTCGCCGTCAAACCGTGGATGCCGCGACGTTCGGCGTTCTGGCTAGTCACACGGCCCAAGGCCCAGCACATGACATGCGGAGCCTCCGAGGACAACGGCCCGGTCGACGATCGAATTTCAGGGCGCCCAGCGCACGCAATAGGTGAGGCTCGAATTTGGCCGCTGGTGCTGTGTTCAGCTCCTCACTGCTCCACCAGCGCACTGCTTTGAACTCGCGCGGGTCGGGGTGCAGCACTTGATCCTGGTTTCCTTCGAGGGCGAACCACAGACTGATGTCGGTGTGGCGTGCAGGGATCGGCGCGACAGTTTCGGTGACCGTCAGGAAGAATGGCCGGGGGCCGGTGGCTGCGTCGAACCGTGCTTCGATCCCCAGTTCTTCCACGACCTCACGACGCACCGTGTCTGCGGGGTGTTCACCTGGCTCGACATGCCCGCCCGTGGGCAGCCACAACGCCGCCAGCCGGTGATCACACAACAGCACCCGGCCCGCGGCGCGGTCCACCAGCAGAAAGTAGGACACCAGGTGCGGTGATGGGGTGGACGGTTTCACGCGACGGTAGATGTCAGTCGTTCCAGCTAGCCAACGAAGCGCGACCGCTTTGTGCTCAGCGCCAAGGTCATCGACTGGTTCGATCCCGGCCAGCAGCGAAAGGACATCCTCGGCAGCATCAATTGGCACGGCCCAGATCATGCCAGCCGCGAAGGACACCGATCCAGGACTGATCGCCCGGCACTGCAGCGAAGAGACCCCACTTGGCAGTCCTGCCATCGACCGACCATCACTGTTCAACCGGGACGGCCTGGCACTACGGGCGTTGCTTCAGCCCGATCCGTCTCAGACGGCGACCCCATCCCGGTCATCGATCCCGTTACGACAGTGGTCGGATAGCCGCTAGCAGCGCCTGCCCTTGCCTGGCTCTCGGCATTGCTCGGTCGTGTCTTGGTGTGGTCCGTTCTATGGTCGCTGTCATGACGAGGACCCCCGCGGTGGCAGATGACCGTCCTGAGCCCGCGAAGGCTGGTGGGGAGCTTGAGACCTTGCTCGGTTTCCTGGATTACCTTCGCGACACCGTGTTGTGGAAGGTCGGAGGTCTGCGTGATGAGCAGCTGCGTGCCGCGCATCCGCCGTCGCCGTTGACGTTGGCCGGGCTGGTGAAGCACTTGGCGTACGTGGAGGACAACTGGAGTAGTGATGTGTTGCTCGGTAACACAGGCCTCGAGCCGTGGGCATCAGCAGATTGGGCTGCGGACCGTGACTGGGAGATGACCAGTGCTGGGCATGACACCGGCGTGCAGTTGATCGACCAGTACACGCAGTCGCGTGCTCGCAGCGACGCGATCCTGCGCGATCTTGCTGGTTCGGTCGGTGGTTTGGACACGTTGAGCAAGACCCCAGATCGTCATACTGGCGAGGCCTTCTCGCTGCGTTGGGTGCTCGTGCACCTCATCGAGGAGTACGCCCGCCACCTTGGACACGCAGACCTGATCCGCGAGGCCATCGACGGGGAGACAGGTGAATAACGCGGACCGGGAACAGCACCTGATACCCGGGTCTCGGCATCCCGGAACCTCAGTGGTTGCAAGATCATGCAGCACCGGAGACGAGTCGTCACCAGTCAGCGATCCACTATCGGTCGCTGATCCGGCTATCGCGCGTCAGCGATTATTCGCCTCGCCACCCACCGATCAAAGCCTCGAAGCACGAACGGGTGGGATAGGCGCTGCGCAAGAACCAAACCTGTTGCGATCGGCAGCGCCGGTGAGGCAGCTCGCACCATCGGCACCGATCGATAGTCACCCTGGCGCACCACCGCACGAACAGAAGCAACCAACAATATGACCGAAGCCCCCTGCACAGCCATGGACAAGCAGGCGCTCACCCCAAGAATGCCCAGCAGTTGACCCCTCGCCTCTGCGGGCAACTCCTCCACCTTCATCCTGAAGGACGAGCCCCACGTCGTTGGGCGATGCCGCTGCTCCGCCTGCCTCTCCACTTTGATCCAGAAGGACGAGGCCCGCGTCATTGGGAGATCCCGCTGCTCAGCCTGGTTCACTTTTCGATTGTCACCCATTGCGACGTGGCCTTGCACTACATCGGGCGCAACACGGGCAGAGCCGGAGCATTCGCCGGTCAGCTATCCCCGCCCGGTGAACGATCCGCCGGCGCTAACCGTGTTTTCCGGCCACAGGCCGTAGCGACCGTCATCATGGTGATGTGGATGTGCACCGTGTTGACCCTCGTGATCAGACCTGGGAGATCGTCGAGACGCGTTACCGCGTCTACTTTCACGACAGCGCGCGTCGCAGCGACGAGTATGAAATCAGTGGGGCTGACATCTTCGAGGTCATCGCCTGGGCTGATGCCCAAAAATTGGGGCGGACCTACGTGCTCTACGCCTGCGTGCCCGACGACGGCTTGGGACTGGTCCGCTTGGCTGGCACGGACCCCAACGAGGAAGGCGGAGTTACGTGGGAATTCACAGTTCCGGGCCAATAGGGCCTCCAGTCACTCTGCAACTCGTTCCCCGCGACCGGCGCGTTCACCATGTAGGGATCGCTGACCGGTACCGACTTCTTGTTCGGATTTTAGGGGCGACAGCATTCGTCGGCTATCTACAGGGCGAACGGCTTCTCGCAGCTCACTGTCGGTGTACGCCTATAGCTTTCACGCATGGGTACCCCTGTCTCGATCGCGACTGCGGTTCTCGTACGCAACGGTCTCGTGCTGATGGTGCATCGTCACTCCATGCGTCAGGCGTACCCCGACTGTTGGGGTCTTCCTGGCGGGCACGTCGAGCCGGGTGAGCTGGCCTACGAAGCTGTCAGCCGTGAGTGCTTAGAAGAAATCGGTGTCCAAGTCCGCGACCTGCTGCCCATCCCAATGGTGGTTGCCGACACCAATCTCGACATGCACGCGTTCCTTGTGAGGCGCTGGACCGCAGAACCAGTCAACGCCGCTCCCGAAGAACATGACGATCTTCGCTGGTTCAGCCCCAGCGAACTCGCACAGTTGAAGCTTGCCCACCCCGAAACCATGCCGAACATCCTGAGCGCCATCCGGATCGCCACTGATGAGCCGGACGCCTTTCAGCCTGGCCGATAGACGATCGGTGTCCGACACAGGATGGTGGTCCGGACCGGACGACGGCCAACGCACGGTCGATTGAAGCTACGCCGAGCAGGCGGTTTCGGGAAGTAAATGCCTGGCTTGGGGTCGGGGCGCATGGTAAACAGTCGCCGATGAAGTCTGCGCCGATCCCTGGCGTGACGTGATCAGGTGGAGGCACCTTGTTCAAGTTCCGGGCTGCTGAAGAGTCGGACGTAGATCAGCTCATAGCGTTTCTTCCAGGCGCCGGACTGCGGTCTATCGAGCGCGACCGGCTGCGGCGTGATTTTGCCGACGGGCGGATGCGCGCGGAGTGGTCATGGCTGGTTGAGATCGACGGCGTTCTGGCTGGGCGAGCCCTGTGGTGGGGTCGACCCGATTCGTCGCGGCCGCTGGCGTTGGACGCCCTGGACGTGGCCGAGCACGTCGAGGAGCCCGCAGTCGTTGCGGCTGGGCTGCTAAGCACCGCGCATGCTGCCCTCGCCGAGCGTGGGGTGACAGTTCCGCTGGAGTACACGTTGCAGTTGCCCCGCGGCTGGCGGCTGGATGCTGCTGCCTGCGCTGCGGTTGGTTGGCGGCGCGACGCTTGCCGTTCCAATGGGTTGAGCGTGGAGCTGGAGCGGTTGCAGTACGCCTGGACACGCGGTGAGGGGAATGTTCCCGCTACCTCAGGCCGCGTGACTTTTCGCCCGGGTGAGGATGAGGAGTTTCTGGACCTGTTTTCCCAGGTGGCGCGGGGGTCACTGGATGTGGAGACGCAGCGTGCGCTCATCGAGATGGGCGAGCAGGCACAAGCCCGCGACGACCTCGAGTTCTACCTAGGCTGCCCAGGAGAACGGGAGTGGTGGCGGGTCGCTGTGTTTGGTGACGGCCGGGTGGCTGGGTTCGCGATTCCATCGGCCACGCCCTACCACCGCAACGTCGGTTACCTCGGGGTGCTCCCCGCATGGCGCGGGCAGGGACTGGTCGATGATCTCCTCGGGGCGGTCACTCGTATCCACGCGCAGGCTGGGGCGGAGACGATTACCGCAACGACCGACACAGGTAATGCTCCGATGGCCGCAGCCTTCGAGCGGGCCGGCTATGAGATCACCGAAGTCCGGTTGATCCTGAGCGCGTCCTAACCGCCTCGCTCACGTGCACCCGACACACTCGGCGGAGCTGGATCCACTGAGGGCTCAATCACCATGCCCTCACCAAAGCCGCGTGGAAGGACAGGTACTCCCGCCACCGATAGAGGATCGATGACCGGTGACGTATGACACGCGATGGGTGTGGACGGCAGTGCTGGCGTGGGCTTGGCCTGGCGGTTGGGCGAGGCCGTGTTAGGCCAGGAGTGAATGGCGTTCTAGGTGGTGTCCCACTACGCGTGAGCTCGCCTTGCACTGTCCTACGGTGAGGACCTTGATGGGGCTCATCCATCCTTGTGACGGCTTATGAAGGACCCATCCCCGCCCCAGAGTGACCGCGGCATGCTGAACGAGGCCGTCCAAGGAACGCCACACCAGAACGGTGCCAACCTCGATATCGCGTCCGCCAGGTCGGGTGTTCTGCCTAAGCCAATCCTCGAAGGGCTCGCGCATCATCCACTGCGTGTCCGCGTGGTCTACTCCGGCCGCGGCCATGACCGTCCCGAAGCAGTTCGGACCACTGGCATCGGCGAACGTGCCCGCGAGCTGTTGAGCCCCAGGAAGGGTGTGGTTGGCCGCACGCCACACACCCGGGGTGACGTCGTCGTGCCGGCTGGCCCGGCGGCCCTCTTCGACGAAGTGCCTCAACACCAGTTCTTCACGTCCTGCGATCAGTGATGGCCACCAGAGGAACCGGTGCCCGTCAGCCTGCGCGCGAGCGGGGTAGCCAACCACCGATTCCCATGTCCTGACACTGGGTACCAGCTCACGACCGAACGTGCGTTGAGCACGTACAAGGGCTACTTTGCGCGGCTGGCCAAGACACCTGAACTGTGTCTCGCTCAACCAGACAACCTGCAAATGGTTCGGGTGTCCATACAGGCCGTAGGTGTCGCGTAACTCGCCGCTCAGGACGACACCCTGCGTCTGTTCGCCCAGCTCTGAGGCAAGGTCAGCGTTGACCAGGAACGGTTGGACCACCGGGCTGAACCAGTGAACCCAACGATCGAGCAGCGCATCAGCGACCGGGATGTTCAGAACGTGCACCCGCCGATGCTAACCAGGACCGTTCCGCAGCACCTCAGCTTCGAGCGCCACGTGCAGGCAACCGCAGCAACTACACACCCACACGGCGCAGCTTCTCCACGACCCTGATTGCTCCCACCGCACACCGATCGTTGACCGGTGATCGCCACGTGGCAAAATTCTGTGCGTTCTGAAGGGCACGTGCGAAGCTGCGGCTCGTGACCACAACGCTGCTGGAGGAGATGGCTGCTGCTCGGCTTGAATGGACGTCTGGGCCGATCACGTCGTGGTACTCCAGACCGGACCTACTGAGGCAACTGGTCGGCTCGCTCAGGACGCAAGCGGACTGGGTAGGCGATGAGGGGTTCGGGGGCCAGTTCCGAGACGACGTTGGAACCGGTGGTGTGACAGACCCGTTGGCGTGGGCCAACCGGCGGTTAGATCTACCCGGCGGCGGGTGGGTTGTCACGGGGATCCGCTACCGCGGCCGCGAGATCACCCGCCCTATATCGACGTGGTCGCGACCACCGCGCCACCGACGCCGGATGGTCTCGCGTTGATCGCGCAAACGATCGTGCCCGCCTACACGCCGTTTCGACCCTTATGCCTGCGGGCGCAAGTGCCCGATGCTGCAGCCCTCATCGGGCAAACACGAGGCGATGACCGATTCGGTCAGGCCTGCGCGGTGGACATGCACGTACTCGCCGGAATGCTGACCGACCTGAACGGGCGGGCACTGCCACGCTCCTACCGAGACGTGAGCCTGAGTCCGGGCGATCCCGTTCTGGCCGCCGATCGGGCAGGCACCATCTACAACGAGCTTGCCCAGCAAAACCCTGAGACCGCCTTGTGGGCGACCCCCGAAAACGCTGATGCCCTGAAAGAGTGCGCCGAGGAAGGCCTGCTCTTCGAGGTCGAGATCAGCGGAACGCCCGCCGGGGTCGTGGCTGCGGTGCGTTACGACGCTCATGGAATGCGCGGGTTCTCGATCGAGGAACTGTGTCTGGACCAGCATCATCGAGGCAGTGGTCACGCACAAGCAGTACTGCGGCACCTGGTCGAGCGGCTACCCCAGGCAGCAGGCGACGTGCTCTGGGGAACCATCCATCCCGCGAACACCCCATCACTGCGCAACGCGCTCTCGATGGGACGACGCCAGGTTGCCGCCGATGTCTGGATCACACCCTCAGACCTGCCGGGCATGCCATCAACTGAATCCTGACAGCCCCGAGAAAGAGGACGGTGTCGTAAGTGGATGGTTCTTCGGTTACGACGCGGCACTGTCCGGTCGCGCAGGGTGGTCGGGGCGGTGCCCTATGCCTGTGGCCATAGCCGGAGTTCCGTCTGCGGGTTGAGGCGCTGGCGGGTGCTGCCGGGCAGAGTGAAGGGCATGAATCTTGCGCTGCTCCACGACCCCGCCCCTGATCGTTCCTGCACCCCCGCTGTCCAGGTCCAGGGTCTGACCAAGTCCTACGCGGGCCGGGTGGTTGTCGATGATCTCGACCTGACGGTGTATGCGGGTGAGGTGCTCGGGCTTATTGGCGCCAACGGTGCGGGGAAGACCACGACCGTGGAGTGCTTGCAGGGTCTGCGCCGAGCTGACGAGGGCACCATTCGGGTGCTCGGGCTCGACCCCGTCAAAGACGCGGACCGGTTGCGTCCCCGGATTGGTAGTCAGCTTCAGGACTCCGCCTTGCCGGATCGGCTCCGGGTCGGTGAGGCGGTCGCCTTGTTCGCTACCGGGCGCGCCCGCGGCGGCGATGAGTTGCTGGAACGGTTCGGCCTGGGAAGTAAGCGCCGCTCACCGTTCGCCGGCCTCAGCGGCGGTGAGCGGCAACGATTGTTCCTGGTGTTGGCGTTGCTGAACCGCCCCGAGCTGGTCATCCTCGACGAACTCACCCAGGGCCTTGACCCGGTGGCACGCCGGGAGGTGTGGGGCGCGGTCGCCACGCTGCGCGATGAGGGAACCACGGTGTTGCTGGTCACCCACGAGCTGCTGGAGGCGGAGGTCCTGTGCGAACGCGTCGTGGCGATGCGGTCTGGAGCGGTCCTGGACACCGGGACCCCCGCGGAGCTGGTCGCGCGTCACGCCGGCTGGGCCACGGTCAGGTTCGGCGTCGATCTCCAGCCCGGCGCGTTGGAGGGGCTTGACCGGTTGCCGGGGGTGCGCGACGTGCGGGTCGAGGGAGCCGGGCGCGATTGTATGAGCCAGGTCGCCGTCCACGGCGACCGGCAGATCATCGCCCAGGTCGGCGCGTGGTTGGTCCCGCGCGGACCAGTGCCTACCGACCTGCGCGTTGAGGTTCCCGACCTGGAGGCGGCCGTGCTGGCGCTGCTCGACGGTGACACTGCCGCAGGTCCCACCCCCACCTCACCCAGCCCGATCGGAGAACCCGCATGACCACAACTACCCCCACGGCTGCTCGCCCCGCCCGTTCACTGCGCCACTCGCCCGCAATCCGGCTGCTTGTCGTGGAGTTGCGGCTGTTGGTGCGGGACCCGTTGACGCTCACCTTCGTGCTGGTGTTCCCGATCGTCTCCATGCTGATCATCGGAGGCTCGTTCGGGACCACGCCCGACCAGGCCTTCCCGGTCAACCCGACCCACTGGTACGTCGCCTCCTACTTCGCGGTCGTGATCGGCGCGACCGGACTGATCATGGTCCCGGTGCACATCGCCTCCTACCGTGAGCGGGGAGTGCTGCGCAGGTTCGCTGCTGCGGGATTTCCGCGCTGGTCCTTCGCGGTCGCCCAGCTCGTGGTCGGCCTGTGCGCGATTGCGGTTGCCGGTGCACTACTGCTGGCCGTGGCGGCCCCGGTGTATGGCCTGCCGCCGGTCCACGATGCCTTCCGGACAGCGCTCGGTGTGCTCGTCGGGGCGGTCGCCTTCGTGAGCCTGGGGGTGCTACTTGGCACGGTGCTGCCCTCGGCGCGGGCGGCC
>JALYUK010000195.1 GCA_030853805.1 Actinomycetota bacterium
TCCCTCGCGTGATCTGGCGAGGGGAGGTCTACGACGTCGACCTGGGTCAGCCGGTCGGCCACGAGCCAGCCTTCCGGCGGCCCGCCGTCGTGGTCTCGGTCGACATCTTGAACAACAGCCCTGGCCAGTTGGTCATGGTCGTGCCCATCACGTCGGCCGCCTACGGACTGCGCAGCCACGTCGAGGTCGAGCAGGGAAGCAGCGGGCTTGGCCACACTTCCTACGCGCGCTGCGACCAGCTGCGCGCGATCTCGACTTCACGGTTGTCGTCCCGTCGGGGAATGATCGCCCCCGATCAGATGAGCGCCATCGACCAAGCGCTGCGCTTCGTCCTCGACCTGTGACCAAAGGGTCTGCCTCGATAGACGATCCTGCCGCGGGACGGCAGTGTGGCTATAGCTGCAGGTGGAGGCGCAGTGCGTCGTCGAGCTGCGTCATGACGTCCGCGGGGACTTGTCCAAGAACTGCGCCGAGCCGCTCGACGGCGATCGAGCGGACCTGCTCGGCCTGGGCCTTTGAGTCTCGAGGTAACCCGGTGACAGCTGCGGGCAGCAGGGTTTGGAACGGGAAGATCCGGTCGGTGTTGCTGGTGACCGGCACAACGGTGACAACTCCGCGCCCAAGCCGCGCCGCGACCGAGTTCGCCCGCTCGTTGCTGACAATCACTGCTGGTCGTCGTTTGTTGGCTTCGTTTCCACGCACAGGGTCCAGGTCGACGAGCCGGATCTCACCGCGCAGCATCGCCCAGCCCGTCAGCAGCGGTCACACTCCACGCCGCGTGGTCGGCCGATGCTTCCCACTCCTTCCAAGCGGCTTCGTAGTCCTGCTCCAGCTCAGGAAGTCGCAGCATGCGCACGGCATGGTGCAACGCGGCCGACCTCGACGAGAGGCCGGTGGTGCGGGCAAAGTCGTCGAGGACTGCCACATCCTCGTCCGGCAAACTGACACTGATCTTCATACCACGATGCTACCGTAGTGCTACTGTAAAGGAACAGCTCTGACCACGCCGACCCCACTGCACCCAGGACGGCCCGCATCCGCGCGGTTCATAAGCGGAACCGTGACCGGGACGGGATCGACCGAGGGACAGTTCGGCAGGCTTGTGATTGGTTGACTCGGTTGATCCTCGGGCCGCGTACATGCTCTAGTGCCGATTGTTCATCAGGGAACTGCCGGAGTTGTCGCCATGCTCTTCTTGCTGGCCTGACCGCTTGCGAACGTCAGCACCGTCGTCACAATGAGCGCTAAGACACAGCCCAACACGTAGGGCCATAGATGGGCAAAGGCGCCGGGCATGCGATTAGCCGTGCAGGTTGTGCTCATCACCTGATGCGGCTGCTGATCCGGGTCGGGGGAAACCCCAGCTCGAGCGATGGCGCATGTACGACCCCGCAGGTAGTGCTGAGCGCCGATAGCGATTCCTGTGGTCATGGCAACAGGGATCAGAGCTATGCCCCACGCGGTGTGCAGTCGATGCTGGGACATGATGGCCACGCCTATCACCAGTGCAGCCGCAGGTAGTACACCGAGGACCGCCAATTGGAAGGCTGGCAGGATCAGGTAGCCCACAAGTCCGGCGTACCCCGCGATACCGATCCACATCACGAAAGTCCATGCATCGCTGACCCAGGACGTTGCCCGTTCAGGTAGGAACTCGGCGCGAGGATTCGATGGCCACACTGGGTAACCAGTCACCCGAAAACACTCCCTCCCCAGCATGCTTTGAGCGCGAGCAACTCCGCGCAGACCAAACATTCGCCACGTCATTCGAACACCGCTATGTAAGCAGATGCTCAAAAGGGGTTGATGCAACCCTCCAGCTTCGTCTGACCAAAGCACAAGCGGATCCCGTTCCGGTGAACGATCCGCATACGGCACGCACATGCCCGATCATCGAGTTGCCTCAGGACTAGGCGGCGATGCGCTTTTTTGGGCCGGTCAGTCCGTGGCACGATCCATGATCCATGACGGCTCGGCTGCAGAGGCGGTCAGTCTCGTGCCCACCTCACCAACCGTTGAGAGATGGAACCACTACCCAGCGAGAGCGGGTCGCTGACGCCTAGCAGCGACAAGACACCCCATTCGAGGAATGTGACGGGTGATCCGTAGGCGGATCCCAACTGAAACGGGCTTAACGCCAAATCTTTCACCGATGCTTGTCAGTCCCCAAGACCCATGACCTGGCGCTGGCGGTGCAATCAGCTGCGATGCCGACTCCAAGTCGTTCAACGAACGCTTGCGTTCTTCTGCGACCAGTCCCAACGACAGCTTTGCCTCATTATGTGAGAACTTTGAGCATTTTGGAACCATCCAAGATGTCGCCCGCTACGTTCATCGATGTGAGCTGCATCACAGATATGCTAGTCCATTTATGACAGGGGTTTTAGTTGTGATGATTTTCAAAACCATTGCTGTTACGGCACTTACTGGTGCCTTTCTTCTCGGTGGTGCTGGGGCGGCGCAAGCCAACACCTGGCATCAGATTGATGGCGTCGTCTATTCAGGTCAAACCGGAAAAACCTGGTTCACCAGCTCCAACGTCCGCACCACGGTCAACAGCGTAGGCATCCTCGTAAAAATGAACACGGTTCCAAAGGGGGGCCTCGCGTTCCGAGCTCTTGGGCTGAACGGCAGTCAGATAGGTAACACCGTCTATCCAGTAGCGGACAGCTGAAACAACCTTGTTGGCTACGCGCCTTACAAAGGTTACAGGTTTGTCAACTCGTACAAGAGCCAATCAGGTTGCAGTGGTTGTAGTCCTTACACGTTCGACGGATCAGAATGGTACTAGTGGCGCGTGTAGTTAGTTGATTTACAGTTGGCGGGCTGGGACGATGGGGTATGGCGAATCGTCCTGCTGCGGCGTTGGGGTTGCGTGATGGTGACCGTGAAGAACTGGCCCGGTTGACCAGGTCGTCGACGGCGCGGGCCGGGCTCGCGCAGCGAGCCAGGATCGTTTTGCTGGCCTGTGATGGGGAGTCGAATACGGCGATCGCGGCAAAGGTGGGGGTGTCGCGCCCGACGGTCATCGGGTGGCGTGATCGGTATGCCGCGCAGGGGATCGCGGGGTTGGATGATGATCCGCGGTCGGGTCGCCCGCGCACGATCGACCACCGCGACATCGTTGCGGAAACGTTGAAACCACCGCCG
Source organism: Actinomycetota bacterium (assembly GCA_030853805.1). Classification (GTDB taxonomy): domain Bacteria; phylum Actinomycetota; class Actinomycetes; order Actinomycetales; family Dermatophilaceae; genus Allobranchiibius. The sequence goes on from JALYUK010000195.1 coordinate 3,151, forward strand.
AAGAAGTATGGGGTGACGCATTGGTCCTCGCGGTTGTTGGGCCGGCACTTGGGAATCTCTAACGGGACGATCGCCAAGGCGTGGCGTGACTACGGGGTCGCGCCGTGGAGGGTGGAAACATTCAAGTTTTCCACCGATCCGCAACTGATCGCGAAAGTCACTGACGTGGTCGGGTTGTACTTGGCGCCGCCGGACAACGCGATCGTGTTGTGCGTAGATGAGAAGTCCCAGATACAGGCGTTGGACCGCACGGCGCCGATGTTGCCGATGCAACCGGGCCTGCCCGAGCGGCGTACCCATGACTACAAACGGCACGGGACCACGACGTTGTTCGCGGCGTTGGACATCGCGACCGGCACGGTGACCGGGGCCTGCAAACCGCGTCACCGCCACCAGGAGTTCCTCGCGTTCCTCAAACAGATCGCCCGGGCTTACCCCGACCAGGAGTTGCACCTGGTGATGGATAACTACGCCACCCACAAAACGGCCGGAGTCCGAGACTGGCTCGAAGCCAACCCCCGGATCGTCGTGCATTTCACCCCGACTTCCGGATCATGGCTGAACCTGGTCGAGGTCTGGTTCGGGATCATCGAACGACAAGCGATCCACCGCGGATCCTTCGGATCCGTGAAAGACCTCAACGCCAAGATCCGCCGATTCGTGGACGGCTGGAACGACCGCTGCCACCCCTTCGTATGGACCAAGACCGCCGAGCAAATCCTCAAGAAAGCCAACCGTCAGACCACTTCAAACACGGACCACTAGGGTAGCCGCTAGTTCGATATTTAATGAGTGGATTTGACCAACACCTCGATCAAATCCACTCATTAATTTATTTAGGAGAGTGAATGGAAAAATCAAAATTAAATGTGCCTGCGCGCTGAGCGTCGGTCTGTTGCATTTTCTTGCTTCCTGCTCTTCCGAAGCATCCCCCGAGCGTGGAGTAAGAAAGACCGTTGATTTGAACACGTACGTTTCAAGCAGTCAAGCAAGTGCTCAGTTCATCAGGGAGTCACGATACTTGCAGTTAAGCCCATCTTGGAACTGGCCACTTTCTGTCGACTTTCCCACAAAGGCTTCAGATGGGGATCCGATTCGTTATGCGCCAGATTACGGGAAGAGCCGGTCTCAAGGTTACTGGTACTGTTCGTGGGGCGACTATCATCTAAATTCAAAAGGTGCTCAAAAAAGAAATGCTCTGGGTAAGATCAAATCAGTAGTCAACCTCTCCTATTACAAGGTAAACATGGATGCTGCTGTCAAAGAGTCTTTCGAGGCTGAGATTAGTTCAGCAGAACGGGGTAATGACGCCCTCTTGAGTGAAGATATAAAAGCCAACTGCAGAAAGGGCCACGCCTAATAGTAGATTTGAGGTTGACCGGGTGGGTACGAGTGCCTAGGTGGCACTTATTTTCTACATCAATCTGGCTAAAAATCGGGGCAGTTTTGTGGGAAGCGTGGCCATATCGGAGACGCTGCCAGGTTTGTGAAAAAACGTAGTAAATTGAGGGTCCCAACCTCTTTAAGAACTGCACCTCATAGTTCAACTATCACCTCATAGTTCAACTATAGGGGAATGATCACTACCAGCTACGTGATAATTAGCTGTTGTCGCAAGTAGGGGTTGGGGTCTCACGATGATCGATGCGGGCTCCGGGTTTGCTGGCTCTTCGGATCTAAGCGTGGGTGAGGTGTTCGGCGTGCCTGTTCGGGGGTGAGGGTCGAGGCCTTCAGGATCGGGAGCGACCAAGCTGCCCGACGAACTGAAGAC
>JALYUK010000216.1 GCA_030853805.1 Actinomycetota bacterium
GGTCTGTACCCATCCCGGGTCAAGAATCCCGGTGGCAGTGACCACGCGTGCGCCGGTAAGGATCACGACGTTACTTTCGCCGGTTCATTCAGGTCGGCCACGAACGTGATCCGGTCGCCGCGGAACCAGCTGGGGGCCCATTCGACGGGCTGCCGCTCCTGGTCGAAGCTGTGGCGCCGGACCACCAGCAGCGGGGCGCTGGTGTTAGCTCGCGCCTGCACGGTGAAACTGGCCAGATGCAAAGGCCAGGTGATTTTCGCATCCGCGGCGAATGTCCCCGATCCTTGCCGTCGAATCAGTCTCCCTTCGGAGACCAGGTCCATGACGGCGTGACGCACATTCATCCAGAAGGTACTCAGCTGGGTGGTCAGGCTTCGCTCGGTTGGCACTGCAGTACCTGGCTCCCTCGTGTCGATCAGCTCGAGCAAATGTTCGCGCACGATCACATGTTCGGGCTCTTAGCGAACGCGGACCAGAGCCCGGCCCAGATGAAAGCAGCAGACGTGCTCGCTCTCACCATGCTGTAAAGCCAGGGTCGGTGAGAGCGATCACACCAGGCCTGGTGCAGGCCGCTACTGAGGTTGAGCGGGCACGGGGTCCACCGGAGGCGTTTAGATTTCGGTGAGTGTTCCGGTGTGGTCGTCATAGACGAAGCCGCGCACCTGGTCAGTGTGAGGTAGGAACGGGCTGGCCGTGACCCGGTTGATGGACTGGGCGATATCGGCGGCGGAGTCAGAGAAGGCCTCCGGGCTCCAGGTAGGGCGGATACCGGTATCGGTTTCGATCTGGGCTTTGAACTGCTCGTCGCTGAAGGTGCGCATACCGCAGTCGGCGTGGTGGATCAGGATGATTTCGGTGGTGCCCAACAGTCGTTGGCTGATCGCCAGGGACCGGATGGTGTCCTCGCTGATGATGCCGCCGGCGTTACGGATCACGTGGGCGTCGCCCTCGGACAAGCCCAGCAAGCCATAGACGTTGACCCGGGCGTCCATACAGGCAACGACCGCGACCCCCAAACCGGGAGGCATCGGTAGATCACCCTTATCGAAAGACTCGGCATAGTCGCGCGCGTTGCTCAGGAGCTCATCGGTGCGGCTCATGGGTAGGTCTCCTATGGATCGGTGGTTCGTGAGTTGCCTAGAACGGGTTGCGGGGAACAAACAGGCTCATGGCCGTGACCTTCTACCGAGGCGCTCGAAGACTGCCGTACACAGGGCCTTTGTGTCCCCTGCCGGGTCAGCCGCGCACTGAGAGCTGGGCAGCCACTTAGCAACCATAAGTAAACCTTTGGAAAAGAGTCAAGCAGCGTTATCTGATGGTTTCCGGGCAACCGGTCGACACACGGACCATCGGACGAGCCGTGACTACTGGCAGCTCTGCGTATTAGGACTCGTCGTATCCGGGGTATGGAAGCGTGGCCGTGCCGTCGTCGAGCACGCTGATGACGATCCCTCGCAGCTCGCAGAAGTGGGACTGCGCCCGCAAGATGCCCGGTCGTCCTCGTCCACGGGCCATCCCAGGTTTGCTTGAAGATCAGTATCCCCAGATGCATCAACGATTCGTTAGATGCATCATCTTGGAATCGGTGCAGGTCAGGCTATGTGTCCAGATCGACGACATCACCCGTCTTCAGCTGCGTATGACGTGCCGAAACCTGACCGGCGCCGCGGAAAGGGAGGCGTCGTTGCAGGTCACAGGCACTGCAAGGCGAGGACAACGGACGGGCGACCGATGGCACGGAGGTGATGCATCAGTTGCAGTATGCAGACTTCGACTTGTCATAATACCAGTTATCAGTGGATCCGAGATGGGATGGAAGAACCAGGGCGGCTGGGGCGTGAGGGCAGCATTTCGGAGGGGACGTCGCGACCCGCTTCACCCCAAGTCTCGGTGTTCATTAGCAGTCGGTGATCGTGTCGGATGTGCACATCGTCGGCGTATTTCGTCAGTGCTGGCCACACGCTGGTGATGCATTCGGGTGAGGTGTCAGATGCCCGCGCAGTCGGATGCTAAAGAAGTGTCGCAGAAGGTATCTGGTCGCTGAGGCGGTCTATTTCGGATCTGCGAACGTCAACTGCTGCTTGCATACGGTCGGCGACTGCGCGGTCACGGTCGGCGGTGGCATGCTGGTAGTGAAGTGCCATTGCGGGGGTCGTGTGTCCAAGCCGGTGTTGCATCTCGCGCACGGTGGCCCCGTGCTGAGCCCCGAGAGTGGCGGCTGTTCGCCGCAGGTCGTGCCAGTGCAGTGTCGGTTTCCCGATGGTCTCCCGGGCGGCGTAGAAACCGTAGCCAGCCTTCGGGTATTGCTTCCCATTACGTTTCTCGATGCGGGCAACGCGACCATATAGCGCGGTGGGTGCCAACAGCTCGCCATCCCCGCCGGGGAACACCAGGCCATCACGGCTGCGGACTGTGCTCCCGTTCATGTGCTCTCGCAAAGCGTCTAGGGCGACGGCGGGAAGCGCGACGTCGCGACGACCTGCGTCTGTCTTGGGTGGGCCGACCTGCTTCTGTCCAGCGGCGCGAGAAGCGTTTTGCACCACGCGGACGATGCCGAGCTTGAGGTCGACGTCGCGACGACGTAGCGCGACGGCCTCACCGAACCGGAGTCCGCCGAGACCACAGATCAGGGTGAGGGCTCGGTGCTTTTCGGGCATGGCGTCCACGAGATCAAACAGCTCGTTGAGGGTGAGCACTTCGGGCTCTCGCTGCACCTTGGTGCGGCCGCCTGCGCGGATTCGCACGGGGTTTCGTGCGATCAGCTCGTCGTTTTCGGCTTGGGACATGATGCCGTAGAGGACTTGGTAGGCGTGCGCACGTGCAGTCGGGGTCCGTTTGCCGTAGGCGTTGAACCACGCCCGAATGATGGCTGTCGTGATCTCGTCGATCGGGATCTCACCGAACGTCGGCAGCAGATGGCGATTGAGCGCGGTCGTGTAACTCGCGCGGGTCGTCGGGCGCAGGTCGTGCCGTCCGTCAAGCCACGATCCGGCATATGCGCGGAAGACATTTCCTATCCGTGCGGCCTCGGAGTCGCGTTTTGCTGCCGCACGGGCCGCGGGGGAGTGCCATGCCTCCGCGCTGATGAGGTGGCTCTCGGCGCTGACCCAGGTTTCAGCGTCGAGTCGGGTCTCGAAGGTCTGCGGTGCCTTGTGCCGTTGAAGGTCTGGACCAATGTAAGAGGCCTGCCACCGCTTGCTTGGTAGCTTGCGGATGTGGCCGAAGCCGCGATGGCCAGCCTTGTTCGGCATGTGAACCGGCCACCCCTCGTGCGATAAGCGTGCGATTAGGAAGATTATCCCCGTCCTTTAACGTCCACACAAGACTCATGCACCGAACCAGCCAATGG
>JALYUK010000219.1 GCA_030853805.1 Actinomycetota bacterium
TCCCAGGTGTAGATGTTCTGTTGGGTGGGGGTCAAGTCCCTGCCGCCCCATTCACTCGGCCAGTGCGGAACTGCCAGTCCGTGTTCATGCAGGACCCGCTGGCTGGTCACGATGTCCTCGCGGGAGATGTTGCCCTGCACCACCCGCTCGCGGATTTCGGCGGGCACCTTCTCGTAGAAGACTGTCCGTACTTCCTGTCGGAACTGCTCTTCCTCGGGCGTGTATTCCAGGTCCATCGGGATCCTTCCGGGTCGTCCACCGAGGTGGCACTGCACATAGCTGTAAGCAGCATCTCACTTTGCGTACGCACGAGTAACGTCGCCTACCGCGAAGGCCCGGTTGCTCTCGCTCGACCGGCGCAGTTCGGTGTTGCGAGGCAATGCAGAATGGCGAGGGCGGCGCACATCGGTGAGCCCGTGCCACGAATGGAGCCTCAATGACCTCACGACGCAGGATCGCGCCCGGCCCGGGGCAGGAATCGGTGTGGGACTACCCGCGCCCGCCACGGGTGGAGGCGACCGACGAGTTGGTGCAGATTGTGCTCGGCGGGGTCACCATCGCGAGCACCACGGCCGCATTGCGGGTGCTCGAAACGAGCCATCCGCCGACGTACTACGTACCCGCCCAGCACTTCATCGACGGCGTACTGAAGGCTGTCGGCGGGTCGTCCTATTGTGAATTCAAGGGAATGGCTTCGTATTTCGATCTGGTCGCCGGGGCAGTGGTGGCTCCTCGTGCGGGGTGGACCTACCCGCAGCCGACCCGCGGCTTCGAGCAGTTGCTCGACTACGTGGCGGTCATGCCGGGACAGGTCGACGAGTGTCGCGTGGCGGGCGAACGGGTACGACCGCAGGCCGGGTCGTTCTACGGCGGATGGATCACCGATCGGGTGGTCGGACCGTTCAAGGGCGAACCGGGCACGCTCGGGTGGTGATCGCGGGGCTGCGGATAGACCCTGGCGACACGGCATCGCCGTACGAGCAGATCTGTCGGCAGATCGTGGCCGGTACGACCGCTGGCGAACTGCCACCCGGCACCAGGTTGCCGACTGTACGTGCGCTCGCGACTGGTCTGGGTGTGGCGCCCGGCACGGTCGCCAAGGCCTACACGCGCCTCGAACAGGCAGGTGTGGTGCAGGGCCGCGGCAGGGCCGGCACCTTCATCAGTGCAGGGAGCCAAGAGTCGGGCGCCCTCGCGGTGCAGGCTGCGCGCACCTTTGCCGAGCAGACCAGGGATCTCGGGCTGGGCGCCGATGAACTGCTGGCCATCGCTCGGGCTGCGCTGGAGAACGTGTGACGTGCTATTTGAGCTGGCTGGAGGACAGTCCGAGCAGACGGCGGGCCACGATCAGCAGCTGGATCTGCTGGGTGCCTTCGAAGATGTCCAGGATCTTGGCGTCGCGCGCCCACTTCTCCAACAGCTCGCTCTCTGAATAGCCGCTTCCCCCGGCCAGCTCGATGCAGGACAGCGCGACGTTCACGCAGGTTCGCCCCGCCTTCGCCTTGGCCATCGAAGCCTGCATCGAGTTCGGCTGACCGTTGTCGGCCATCCACGCCGCCCGCAGGGCCAGCAGATACGCCGCCTCATAGTCGGCTTCCATCTGGATCAGCCGCGTCGCGGCGTAGGACTGGGTGCTCAGAGGTGCATCCAGGTCGGGTGTGACGCCTTCCTTTGCGAGTAACCCCGTGGTCAGGTCCAGGCAGGCGCGCGTGAGACCGCAGGCCATGGCCGCAACCAGCGGTCTGGTGTTGTCGAACGTCTGCATGGCGCCGCCGAAGCCGCCCTCGGTGCGGATCTGCGGGTCGCCGAGTAGGTCACGAGCAGGGACCCGACAGTCCTGCAGGAGAAATGCCGCAGTGTCGGAGGCCCGGATGCCCAGCTTGTGTTCCAGCCGCACCAGCTGCATACCGGGATTGGCGGTCTCGACAACGAAGGATTTGATCGCCTGTTTACCGAGCGAGCGGTCCAGGGTGGCCCACACAACGACCAGCTCGGCGCGTGAGCCGGCGGTGACGTAGATCTTCTCGCCATTCAGGACGTACTCGTCCCCGTCCCTGGTCGCCGTCGTGCGAAGAGCACCCGAGTCCGATCCGGTGCCCGGTTCGGTGATGGCCATGGCCGCCCAGCGGTTGCCGTACCGCGCTTTCTGTTCATCGTTGGCCACAGCGGCGATGGCGGCGTTGCCCAGGCCCTGGCGAGGTATCGACAACGTCAGGCCGACATCTCCCCGGCAGGTCTGCATGACCGACAGGGCCGAGGAGAGATTGGCGCCGTTCTTGTTGGGTTTGCCCTGCCGGTCGTTTCGACCCGCACCCACACCGGCCGGCTCGGTATCGACCGCAGCGCGCGTGGACCCACTTGCTCCCGCTCCCTGGTTCGCGCCGGCATCGGACATTCCGTCCAGCAACGCCGACAACAGGTCCAGCTCGGTCGGGTACTCATGCTCCGCGAGGTCGTATTTACGGCTGATCGGACGGAACAGGTCATCGGCCAGTGCTGCTGCCTGGGTCAGCAACGGGCGGAACTTCGTGGGGACCTCAAGATCGATCATGGTGTGGTTCCTCTCGTTCGAGGTCGATTCAGACAGGGCCGATTCAGACCAACAGGGTGCCCTCGAGCACACCGGCCCCGCGCAGGTCGCGGTACCAACGCTCGTTGTCGTACTCCTTGACGAAACCGTGTCCGCCCAGCAGCTGCACACCATCCGATCCGACGCGTGTCAGGTACGTCGAGGTGAGGCTTCGCGCATGAGCGATCGAGGCAGCCGGGTCGAGACCGGCGTCCAGTTGTGCGGCAGCCCGCCAGACGACCAGACGGAGCGCATCGACCTCGATCGCGGCGTCGGCGATCGTGAAGGCGACTGCTTGGCGCCAGGCGATGGGCTCACCGAATGCAGTGCGTTGCACTGTGTAGGCCTTGAGGTGATCTACCACCGCCTGCCCGGTGCCGACCGCTGCAGCGGCCCAGGCCAACCGGCTGCGACGGACGGCGTCACGCATGTCCGCTGCAGTGCCCAACACGTTGGAGCTCGGCACCCGTACTGCATCCAGACGCAGTAGTCCCGTTGCCGCGGCCCGGATACCCATGGCGGGGTCATCGCAGGTGGATAGTCCTGGGGTGCCCGGTTCGACCAGGATCAGCCTCGGCTCGCCATCGAGCAGTGCCGAGACGATGTAGAGATCGCACGTTCCGGCGGAAACGACCAGTGACTTCGTTCCGTCGATCACGATGTGCGAGCCCCCTGTGCCCTCCAAACGGGCGGTGGTGAGCGGTTTCATCGGGTCGAAGAGCGGCTGTGACTCCATCAACGCCAGAGCTCCGGTGGCCGGGTCGTCATCGTCGGTGAAGGGCGGCAGAAAGGTCTGCTGCTGAGCGGAATTGCCGTAGTTGACAAGCGCATTCGCTACAGCGGCTGATGACATCAGGGCGACTGCGAGTCCCATGTCCCCGCGCGCCAGCTCCTCCAACACCAACACGCTGGTTACCGCGGACGCTTCCTCGGCCACGCCCCCCAGCTCCGTCGGCACACCGACCAACGTCAGGCCCATCGAGATGGCGTGGATGCGTACATCGGCTGGTATGGCGCGGTCGGTGTCGGCCTGGCCACCCGCGGGACGGATGACTTCGTCAGCCAGTTCTCGGGCAGCCTCCTGCATCATTTCCTGGTCCTCGGACGGTCGCAGGTCGAACTCCCGCCGTCGCGTTGTGCGTTCGGGCCGGTTCGCTGCACCGGATCCGGCTCTGCGGGTAAATGCTCTGCCGGCGGTGGTCTGGGCCTTGAAACCCTGCTGAGCACTCTTGTAGAGGATGCGTTCGACCTTGGCGCGCAGCACGGGGTTCTTCATTGCCTCCAGGCCGCCGGCACGGGCGATCAGTCGTAACCCGAAGGCCTGTCCCCTACCGGCGAGGCTGGGCTTGGTGTGCGTGCTCATCGCGCGGACCTCCTTGGACGAATGGCGCTCTACTTGACGGGCAGTAAAGGAGCCTAGCGGATGCCTGATACGCGCGGTACCGGAAACATGTCGTATCAGTTTCGGGTCGATCGGTCGCGGCACCACCCACCTCTCAAACGGACCGGCCCGACCACTCGGGAGCGGTCGGGCTGGCAGTTCGTAGCTTCAGTTGGTCGGTCAGGGCATCCGCTCATCCGCAGGCAGGGTGAGGAAGTCTGCGTACTCGTCGGCGACCGCGACCTGCAGGAAGGTCTCCTTGGCGGCGGCGTAGTCTCCCGCGTCGCCCGGCAACCCGGCGATGACCTCGTCGACCAGCTGCAGCACCCACTCGCGGGTGATGAGTTTGTCGGCGTCGGCCGTCCGGACCTGGTTCTGGATCTGCCGCCAGATCTGCGATCGGGAGATCTCGGCTGTGGCCGCGTCCTCCATGAGGTTGTTGATGGCTCACCGCCAGGGGTCGAACGCACGTCCGACAGGTCTGCTGCCTGCACATCGACGTCGTCACGGGTCTTGTCCAACTGGTGGGGCTTTCCGCCCAGGACCTTCTCGAAGACCTCGAAACAGGTCTTGACCATAGCCGGATGGGCAACCCAGGAGCCATCGAGCCGTCATTGGCCTCGCGGGTCTTGTCGGCGGTGACCTTTTCGTAAGCGGCCTGGTTGATCTGCTCGTCCTTGGTCGGTATCTGGGCAGCCATTCCGCCCATCGCCGACGCGCCCCGCTTGTGGCAGGTGTGCACCAGCAACTCGGTGTACGCGCGCATGAACGGCACTGTCATGGTGACGGTGTTGCGGTCCGGGACGATGTAGTTCGCACCACGGGTGCGGTAGGTCTTGATGACCGAAAGAGGTAGTCCCAGCGATCCGCGTTCAAGCCCGAGGAGTGGTCGCGCAGCGCGTACAGGATCTCTTCCATCTCGAACGCGGCCGGCAGGGTCTCGATCAGGCAGGTGGCTCGAATGACGCCCTGCGGAATGTCCAGGAAATTCTGAGCGGTCACGTACGCGCGATTCCAGATGCGGGCCTCTTTGTGGCTCTTCAATTTCGGCAGGTGGAAGTACGGTCCGTGGCCGCGCTCGATCCGCTTGCGGGCGCACGCGACGAAGTACAGCGCGAAGTCCACCAGCGAACCCGATGTCGTCTCGCCGTCCACCAGGATGTGTTTCTCGGGCAGCTGCCAGCCGCGCCGCCGCACGATGGTAGTGGGCTGCTGGTCGATGGGGACCACCCGGTATTCCTTACCGGCGTCACGGAATTGAGCGCATTGATCGCCATCTTCAGATCTGTGGGCCCGGTCATCTCGACCCGACGGTCGGTCAGGCCTGGCGCGAGGGGGCGACCTGCCAGCTCGCATCCTCGCGGATGCCACGGGTCTCCTGCAGGAATCCGAGGTCCGTGCCGTCAGCAACCTGGGCCACCCGGACTGCGCGCGCAGCGAGCGCGGCGAGACGATCGCCGTTCAACTCCCGGTGCAGGGGCTCCTGAGAGTTGATTTGTTCGGGCGAGTCGCCCCGTTCATTCTGCCGTGCGACAGCTGTGCCGCCCTGTCCAAGGACGGGGCGGCACAGTGGTGGTGAGAAAAATTACCAGTCAGGGCGCTTTATTGGCCAGGTCGCCGATCGATACCAGGTTGTACTTCTTGGCGGTTGCCGCGGTCACCATCACCGAGTCGTTGTCCTGCGCCTGTGCAGGTTTCAGGGCCACGATGTTGGCAGGCAAGGCTTTTTTGAGTGCGGCCATAACCTCGGCGGTGCTGGATGCGCTCGTCGAATTGTCCAGGTAACTGGCCAACGCGCCGTTGTACTCCGGGAAGACGTTGATCGAACCCGCCTTCAATGCCGGGTAGTACTTCTCGCGGCTGCCGATATTGAACTTGTCGGTGACCTTCGCTCCTGCGCTCGCCAGAGCCTGGGAGTAGACGTTTCCCAGCACGACGCTCTCCGGGAAGTTCGACGAGCCGACGATGACCGATACACCGCTTGCCTTGCCCGACATGTTGAGCGGGTTCGCTGCTAAGAAGCCCTTTGCGACCGCTGCCGGATCCTTCTTGTCGGTAATGGCCTGGGAGACCAGGTCCACCAGCGCCTTCTGCGACAGCTTCGCGGAAATCGCGTTCAGTACGGCCTGCACCCCCGGTGTCGCCTTCGACTTGGTGACCAGCGGGGTGATGTTCTGCGCCGCGAAGTTGTTCTTCGGGTCCTTCAGGGAAACAAATCCGTACTTCTTGATCGAGGGGTCGGTGCTGAAGATGTCGGCCGCGTCGATCTGACCGTTCACCAACGCGCCGACGGTGACCGGGCCTCCGGTGTCAGTGACCTTGTAACTGCCGAAGACGACCCCGTAGTTCTTCTTCAGACCCGGCAGCCCGTTGGCGCGCGTCTTGAACTCCGAAGAGCCGCCCATGATCAGCTTCGAGGCGATCGTGGCTGTGGCTTTGCCGCTGGCCGATGGCGCGTTGCTCCCGCCCGCCTTCGAGCTGTCCTTGCCGCACCCGGCGAGACCCAGACTGAGCCCTACCGCTACGACGATGGTGATGTTGCGCTTGATCATGTCTACTCCTGTGATGACGTGCATTGGTGAGTGAAGAAAACAAGTGGGTCAGGCAGGCACCTCGACCTCGTCGAGCGCGCCGACCCGTGCGTCGACCTGCGACGAACCCGGCGCGGTGTCGGCTCGTTTGGAAAACCTGCGGCTGACTCCCCGTGAAACGGTGAAGCGCTGGATGATGGACAGCACCAGGTCGACGAACAGGGCCAGTGCGGCGACCAGAAGTCCACCACTGATCATCTGCGGGAAGTCGCGTTGAGCCAGGCCGTCGTAGATGAATCTGCCGAGGCCGCCCAACGTTACGAAGGAGGCGATCGTGGCTGTCGCGATGAGCTGTAGCGCGGCGGATCGCACCCCGGAGAAGACCAGCGGAAGACAGTTCGGCAATTCGACCCGGAAGAGAACCTGGTGGCCCTTCATTCCCATGCCGTACGCCGCATCACGCACGGCCGGATCGACGTTTTCAACACCCGCATAGGTGCCGGCGAGAATCGGCGGAATCGCCAGCAGCACCAGCACGATCTCGGTCGGAATGATGTACCCGGTCTGGGTGCGGCCGTAGAAATGCGGGGCGATGATCACCACGAGCAGGATCAGCAGGCCGATGCTGGGTATTGAACGAATCGCGTTCGCGATGGAGATGAACGACTTGCCCTTGCCGGTATGCCCGATCAGCAACCCCAGTGGCACCGCGATCACGACGGCCATGATCAGTGCAGCGCCGACCAGGAAGATGTGGAACTTCAGCTGAGAGGTGATGCCGGCGGTAGCTCCGAAACCATGCCAGTGGGCCGGATCGTTGAGCCAGCCGATCACATTGCCGATCATGATCGGGCCGCCGCTCGCCAGGGGGTGAGCCCTCTGCCGATGGCGATCACCACCGCGTCCAGCGCCAACGCGAGGATGAGGCAGAGCAGTAGGCCCAGCACGATCGGCGGGTAATACGGGCTCGTTCCGGAGGAGAGCTGGTATCCCGTGATGAACAGACTGCCCAGGTTCTGGAAACCGATGGTGCCTGCGATCGCCACGATGCTGACGTTCGACACGACAGCAACCCGCAGGCCGGCGACGATGACCGGAACGGCGATCGGCAGATCCACCTTGAGGAACCGTGCGCCGGAGGTGTAGCCGACGGCAGTGGCTGCCTGACGGGTCTCCTCGCTGACCGATGAGAGTCCGTCCGCGACCACCCTGACCAGGAGCGCTACGGAATAGACCGTGAGCGCGATCGGCACCTGGAGCTGCGAGAGCTGATCCAGTCCGAGTAGCGGCGGTACCAGCACGAAGAGGGCGATGGAGGGAATCGTGTAGAGCAGCCCGGAGATCGACATGATCGGCGGATAACTCCAGGAGAACCGGTTGGCCAGCCAGCCGAGCGGGAGAGCTATCACCAACGCCACCACAACAGGCACCACCGACAGCCACGTGTGCGACCAGAGCAGTTCCAGGTCAGCGCTGCGGTGGTCCATGAAGTAGCTCCAGAAGGCCCACGGCGAGGAGCTCGGGGCACCTGAGGCGGCAATCATGCCGAATCCTTCTCGAGCACCGGCCGTCCGGACCCCTCAAGCTCATCTGCACGGGGATCGACCTCGGCGAGTGGTCCGGGTTGTTTTTTGATCAGCTGCACAATCTCGTCCAGCTGGGCACTTCCGAGGAGATGACCGTCCTCATCGACGACCACCCCCCGACCTGATGGTGAGGACAGGCAGGCATCCAGTGCGCCACGCAGCGACCCGCCGTCGGTGGCGAGGGTTCCGCCGCGGTAGAGCATCCCCTCGGTCACGGAGCGGCCAGCAGCCTGACCGGAGTTGACCCACCCTTGCGGGTGCCGTTCGTCGTCGACCGCGAGCACCCATTCGCCACCCGAGCCGGACGGAGCCGGCTGGCCCATCCGGACCGTCTGCTCACCGTGGTGGGGCAAAGTGTGCCCGCTGCTGAAGCCCAGCGCGCGGTAGCCACGGTCACGCCCTACGAAACCGGCGACAAACGCGTCGGACGGTCGGGCGAGCAGGTCAGCCGGGCTGGCGAGTTGAGCCAGCTGGCCACCGACGCGCAGCACGGCGATCTGATCACCGAGTTTGATGGCTTCGTCGATGTCGTGGGTGACGAAAACGATCGTCTTGCCGAGGTCTTCCTGCAGGCGCAGGAATTCATCCTGCAGTTGTTCACGCACGACCGGGTCCACGGCCGAGAACGGCTCGTCCATCAGCATCACCGGCGGATCGGCAGCCAGCGCGCGGGCCACGCCGACGCGCTGCTGTTGCCCGCCGGACAGTTGCGCCGGATACCGCTTGGCGAATGCCGGGTCGAGGCCGACGCGCTCCATCAAATTCAGTGCGTCCTTGCGGGCCTTCTTCTTGTTCGCACCGAGCAGGAGCGGCACCGTGGCGACATTGTCGACAATGGTGCGGTGTGGAAAAAGGCCCGCGTGCTGGATGACGTAGCCGATCTCCCGTCGCAGCTCGTGGGTCGCGATCGTGGAGGTGTCGCGGTCGTCCAGCCAGATCGAGCCCTCGGTGGGTTCGATCATCCGGTTGATCATCCGCAGACTCGTCGTCTTGCCGCAGCCTGACGGGCCCACGAGGACGGTGATTTTGCCCGTGCGCGCCGTCACGCTCAATGAATCGACGGCGACGGTCCCGTCGGGATATCGCTTGGTCACGTTGTCGAACCGGATCATCGCGGAGCTCCTATGAGTTCAGGCGTACGCCGTGCGGCGTACGCATGGTCGATGGGTTGCCGAGCTGTTGTTCCAGATCGTGGGCGACGTCGGCCATCACGGCGCCGCAGTCCGTCAGTGCGGTGCCGGTCAGCCGGTACGTCGGTCCGAGCACAGTGACCACCGCGAGGATCCGGTCGCGGAAGCGGACTGCGGCGGCCACGGCGGTGATATCGGGTTCGAGGCGGCCCTGGGACGTGACGTACCCACAGGCATCGGTCTGCCCATCGAGCGCGGCCCGTACAGCGGCCGCGTCGAGGCCGACCTCCCGCCCGATCCACGAGCTGTGCCGGATCGGCCACGTGCCTTCGTGCGCGGCGGCGTACACGGCCGTCCGTCCAGGGCCGGGCAGCGCAAGATACGCGGACTCGCCGGTCCGATCCACCACCGTCGCCAGCGCGGGTCGGGCAATCTCCAGGATCCGGTGCACGCTCAGCGCCCGGGTACCGATCTGGACCATCCGCGGGCCGGCTTCGAAACTGCCCCTGACGTCACGGGTCACGAAACCGGATCCTTCCAACGTGCGCAACAGTCGCAGGGCGGTGCTCGCCGGTAGCTGGGTGCGGCGGGCGCACTCACTCAGCGTGAGCGAGGGTTCGCTGCACACCTCGGACAGCAGGGCCATTGCGCGGTCCACGGCGCGCGTCGATGTGGGGCTCTCCACAGCGCTTGGATCAAGCTTGGACATTGTTTCCATTCAGTAGCACGAGTGTTTCGTCAGGTGGTAAGCCTGACATTCCCCCCGGCTGGTAGGAAGGACCGCCCCGTCGTATCGGGGATGCGTGACGATGAGCCTCGCGCGCTTCGTGCGTCACGGACCGGCGTTCAGCGGTGTTCCCGACCACACATCTGAACGCGAAAAAACTACTGCTGCAATTGATTTGATGGAAAAGCCGGCCAGACTCGCACCTGGCAAATCGTGCGTGGCGCAGGCGTGAATGAACTACGGCGGACCACAGGTGTCGGTGCAAACCGATTGGTGACTGTCCACGATCCGGACGGGGGGCTTGCATTCCTGCCGCGTTCACACGTGCCGTCGCCAGCATCGGAATTGGTCAGCTGAGCAATTTTGTCCGGATCGGAGACTGTCTTGCGAAGTACGCCTCGGCGCATTTGTCCTGCGACCGCCGGGCAGCCACCATGGTGACAGTGACCGATATCCCGCTGCGCGGCTCCACCCTGTATGCAGCGCTGGGTTCGTTGGCGCTGGGCGGATTCGCGATCGGCACCACTGAGTTCGTCACGCTGGGGCTACTGCCCCAGATCGCCGACGGGGTCCATGTCAGCATCCCGAAGGCCGGTTACGTCGTGTCCGCGTATGCGCTCGGGGTAGTTGTCGGGGCCCCGACAATCACCACGTTCGCCGCGAAGCTGCCGCGCAAAGGTCTGCTGGTCGCGTTGATGATTGCATTCGCACTCTTCAATACCGCTTCTGCGCTCGCCCCGAACTTCCCCACCCTGCTCGTTGCGCGCTTTCTGTCCGGGCTGCCGCACGGTGCCTTCTTCGGGATCGCATCCCTGCTCGGTGCCGGGTTCGTGGAAAAACACCGCCGGACCTGGGCGGTAGCGATGATTCTTACCGGGCTGACGGTCGCGAATATCGTCGGGGTGCCCGCCCTGACGATCATTGGGCAGCAGTTCGGCTGGGAGTGGCCATACGCAGTGGTGGCGGTGATCGCTGTGTTGACGGTGCTCGCGGTGCTGCGTTTTATCCCCAGGTCGGGGCGTCCGGTGGGCGCGACGGCAGGTTCGGAGCTGCGAGCCTTACGCCTCCCGCAGGTCTGGTTGGCGCTCGGTATCGGCACGGTCGGCTTCGGTGGGATGTTCGCCACTTTCTCCTATATCGCGCCGACCCTCACGCAGCTCACCGGCGTCCGCGACGAGCTCGTACCGTTCTTCCTGGTCTGCTACGGCATCGGGATGACACTCGGAGCCTTCGCCAGTGGAAGGGTCGCGCGGATCGGCCTGTTGCGCGGGATCATGGTGTCGCTCGTCCTGATCACGGCGCTGCTGCTCGTCTTCGGACCGATGATGCACACGGTGCCCGGTGCAGTTCTGGCCGTGTTCCTGCTGGGTTTCGTCGGCACCCTGCTCGTGCCGATGCTGCAGACCCGCCTCATGGATGTCGCGCACGACGGGCAGGCACTCGCTGCAGCGTTGAACCACTCGACTCTCAACATGGCCAATGCGCTCGGCGCATGGGTCGGGGGAGTGGTGCTGTCTCAGGGGCTGGGGTACGAGTGGCCCAGCCGGGTGGGCGCGTTCCTGGCCATCGGCGGCATCCTGATCACCGCCGTGTCGGCATTCCTCGGGCGGCGTAGAGCGGCACCCAGCAGCCTCGGCCGTCGCGAGGAGGCGGTCGGTCAGGTCTCCTGACGTGGGAAGATGAGGACCGACCCGCCCAAATCCCCTTCCCCACCGCAAGGACCCGACACGTGTCACCCATGGCCCGCAACGCGCTGCAACCTGCGGCGACACCGCCGGACCTGATCCGCAACTTCTGCATCATCGCGCACATCGACCACGGCAAGTCGACCCTGGCGGACCGGATGTTGCAGATGACCGGCGTCGTGGATCCCCGGGCGATGCGGGCGCAGTACCTGGACCGGATGGATATCGAGCGCGAGCGCGGCATCACCATCAAGAGCCAGGCGGTCCGGATGCCGTGGGCGACCACGGCAGCCGATGGTTCCGAAATCGTCTACTGCCTCAACATGATCGACACTCCTGGGCACGTCGACTTCACCTACGAGGTTTCCCGCTCGCTGGCTGCCTGCGAGGGTGCGGTGCTGCTGGTGGATGCCGCGCAGGGCATCGAGGCGCAGACCCTCGCAAATCTCTACCTCGCGATGGAGAACGACCTCGCGATCATCCCGGTGCTGAACAAGATCGACCTGCCTGCTGCTCAGCCGGAGAAGTACGCCGAGGAACTCGCCGGGCTGATCGGCTGCGAGCCCTCGGACTGCCTGCTGGTGTCCGGCAAGTCCGGTGTCGGTGTCGAGCCGCTACTGGACCAGATCGTGGCCCAGCTGCCCGCTCCGACCGGTAACGCCGACGGCCCCGCGCGGGCGATCATCTTCGACTCCGTCTACGACACCTACCGCGGTGTCGTGACCTATGTGCGGGTCGTCGACGGCGCGCTGCACCCGCGCGAGCGGATCACCATGATGTCCACGAAGGCAACGCACGAACTGCTCGAGATCGGTGTCATCTCACCGGAGCCGGTTCCGGCCAAGGGGCTGGGCGTCGGTGAGGTCGGCTACCTGATCACGGGTGTGAAGGACGTCCGCCAATCCCGCGTCGGCGACACGGTCACCACGTCGCGGACCGGTGCGGTCGAAGCGCTGGGTGGGTACCGCGACCCCAAGCCGATGGTCTTTTCCGGGCTCTACCCCATCGACGGTTCTGACTACCCGATACTGCGCGACGCGTTGGACCGGCTCAAGCTGAACGATGCAGCCCTGGTCTACGAGCCTGAGACATCGGTGGCGCTGGGCTTCGGTTTCCGCATCGGCTTCCTGGGGATGCTGCACCTGGAGATCGTCCGCGAGAGGCTGGAGCGCGAGTTCGATCTCGACCTGATCTCGACGCTGCCCAGCGTGGTCTACCAGGTGCGACTGGACGACGGACGTGTCGAAATCGTCACCAACCCGAGTGAGTTCCCCGAAGGTAAGGTCAGCGCGATCACCGAGCCGATCGTGCGGGCGACAGTGCTGGCACCGAGTGAATTCATCGGCGCGATCATGGAGTTGTGTCAGACGCGGCGCGGCACGTTGCGCGGGATGGACTACCTCTCGCCCGAGCGGGTCGAGATGCGCTACACGCTGCCGCTGGCCGAGATCGTGTTCGACTTTTTCGACGCGCTGAAGTCCAAGACCCGCGGATACGCCTCGCTGGACTACGAGCCCGACGGTGAGCAGGACGCCGACCTGGTCAAGGTCGATGTGCTGCTGCAGGGCGACATGGTCGACGCTTTCAGCACGATCGTGCACCGCGACAAGTCATATGCCTACGGCGTGATGATGGTGGGCAAGCTCAAAGAACTCATCCCGCGCCAGCAGTACGAGGTGCCCATTCAGGCAGCGATCGGAGCCCGGGTGATCGCCCGGGAGACGATCCGCGCGATCCGCAAGGACGTCCTCGCGAAGTGCTACGGCGGCGACATCAGCCGGAAGCGCAAGCTGCTGGAGAAGCAAAAAGAAGGCAAGAAGCGAATGAAGATGGTCGGATCGGTGGAGGTGCCGCAGGAGGCGTTCATCGCCGCACTGTCCCAGGACGGCTCGGCGGACAAGGCAAAGAAGTGACCGCTCCGGTCTCGGGCAACCGGTCGTTCACCCGTCGGGGCGGTCGGATGCCTCCCCGGCACCACCGCACCTTCGAGGCGCATGGTCCGTCCTACCTGGTCCCGCTGTCGCAGGACGGCACGAGCGTGCAGCCCGGTGTTCAACTGGACGCAGCGCAGATCTTCGGCCGCACGGCGCCGTTGATCCTGGAGATCGGGTCCGGGTCGGGCGACTGCGTGGTCGCCGCCGCCGCCGCCCATCCGGAGACGGACTTCCTGTCGGTCGAGGTGTGGACCCCTGGGGTGGCTCAGACCATCGCCAAGGCCGCGCGTGCCGAGTTGACGAACCTGCGGGTCGTGCAGGCCGACGCAGCGAGTCTGGTCGCCGGCGCTCTGCCTGCAGCGTCCATCGACGAGTTGTGGGTCTTTTTCCCAGACCCCTGGCCGAAGAAGAAGCATCACAAACGTCGCCTGGTGGAACCGCAATTCGCTCAATTGGCTGCCACGGTCCTGCGGCCCGGTGGTGTGTGGCGTCTAGGGACCGATTGGGAGGAATACGCATTCGTCATGCGCGAGGTGTTGCGCGCCGAGCCCGCCTTCGACAATGCGGCTGGCGGTCCCGTCGATTTCACCGAACGCTTCGAGGGTCGGGTGATGACCCGGTTCGAGCGCAAGGGCCTGGACGTCGGCCGCACGATCTACGACATCGCTGCGCGGAGATCGCTGACCGCCAGCATCGCTAGCGGCCAGTGATCTCACCGTCATGACGTCGACCTTTGCGACATACCAGCGTCTCGCTGACCGCCCGCTCGGAAAGCGGGCCTTCTCGATCGCGTACATGTACAAGGCGCCGTACTTTGCGACGGTGCGCCCGCACGTCTTGAAGATGGCCCCGAACGCCGCGACGGTGCGCGTCCACAAGCGGCGCCGTGTGCAGAACCACCTCGGGACGCTGCACGCGATTGCCATCGCCAACGGCCTGGAAGCGGCGATGGGGCTGTTGTGCGAAGCGACGCTTCCGGCAGGGATGCGGTGGATCCCGCGCGGCATCCAGCTGGACTACCTGGCCAAGGTACCCGGCGACGTGCGCTGCGAAGCACGCACCGACCCCGAGGATTGGGCAGGCGAGCCGCCGTTCGCCGTCGACGTACGCTGCTGCGCGTCCCTGGACGATGGCATCGAGGTGGTCCGCGGCATCATCCCGGTGTGGGTCACCGTGAAATCCGCAAGCACGAAACATTGAGAGGATCCAGCCGTGCCGGGCGCCTTACCTGAGGGTGAACCCGTCCCCAGCGACGGTGGCATTCCCGAGCCGGCACTGCGCGGTCTCGCAGAGCGACAATTCGGCGTCTACCTGCACGTGCCGTTCTGCCGGGTGCGTTGCGGCTACTGCGATTTCAACACCTACACCCTTCCCGAGCTCGGTATTCCCGGGTCGGGTGCCGGTGTCAGTTCCTACGCAAATACAGCACTCTCGGAAATTACGTTGGCCGACCGGGTGCTGCGCAGCACGGGTGAACAGGTACCGGCGGTGTCTACGGTATTCATCGGCGGAGGCACTCCCACCATGCTCGCCGCAGATGACCTCGTGCGCATGGTGGACGGCATCAGAGATCGTTTCGGCCTCATTGAGGGCGCCGAGATCACCACCGAGGCCAATCCGGACACGGTCACGGCGCACGTCGTCCGCACTCTCGCGGTGGGTGGTTTCACCCGGGTCAGCATCGGAATGCAGTCGGCGGTGCCCCACGTGTTGGCCACTCTGGACCGTACTCATGACCCGGCGAATGTCGAGCATGCTGTCGGGTATGCGCGCGATGCCGGGTTGCAAGTCAGCCTCGATCTGATCTACGGCACACCGGGGGAGAGTCTGGACGATTGGCAGCGCAGCCTCGAGGCAGTGGTGGCCCTCAGCCCGGACCACGTCAGCGCGTACGCGCTTGTTGTGGAGGACGGCACCAAACTCGCCGCTCAGGTCCGGCGCGGAGAGGTGCCGATGCCGCAGGACGACGACGAGGCGCTCAAATACGAAATGGCGGACGGGATGCTCGCGGCTGCTGGATACGGCTGGTACGAGATCAGTAACTGGGCCGCCCGGACCGATGCGCGATGCGCGCACAATGAGAGTTACTGGCGTGGCGACGACTGGTGGGGGATCGGGCCGGGCGCCCACAGTCACGTCGGTGGGGTGCGCTGGTGGAACGTCAAGCACCCCACGGCGTATGCGGACCGGCTGGGACGCGACGTATCGCCGGGCGCGGGTCGGGAGATCCTGACTCAGGAGCAGCTTTACGACGAGAAGATTCTGCTGGGCATCCGGTTGATTGACGGTCTGAAGCTAGATTCCTTAGCCGCCAAGGGTCGCTCGGCGGTAGCCGGTCTGATTGCGGATGAGTTGGTGCAGCCGGGCCCAGCCCTACGGTCTCGCGACCGCAGGGTTGTGCTGACCTTGCGTGGGCGGATGCTGGCCGACACCGTTGTACGCCGACTGCTTGGCTTTTGACCTCCTTCTAACGCAGCACCTTGAGCTGGAACGGGTAGGTGTACGGGCGCCCGTGGTAGCTGGCGATGGCGCCGCGCAGATGGCACCACACGCTGACCAGGAACGCGATGATCAGCAGCGGGATGCCCACTACCGCGCCGACCAGCGTGAAGATCAGCCCCCATGAGATCAGGTACACGACCCAGAAGGCCAGATTGAAATTGAAGGCGCCCGCAGCGGTCGCTCGGACACCGGGCCGGTCCTTCTTCAGCAGGTAGACGACCAGCGGTCCGATCAGGCTGAGCCAGCCCGCCGACAGGACGGCGGCGATGATGGCCGAAAGGTGGGCGATGACGCCCCAGCTACGGTCCTGCCGGGTGAGAACGGTCGCGTCCGGGCTGGGCGGTGCGTGAGTAGGCATACCTAAAGTGAATCACTCACCGTGGTTCATCGATCTGAGGTCGCTCGCACCATCCCTCATCGACTCAGCGTGTTGACCGGCAGATCGGCACGCAGCTGCTGTGCGCGAATTCTCACAATCCAGTCTGGGTCCTGCGCCCTGATGTGCTCGTAAGACGCCCCTGTCCCGGGACGCCCAGGCGGACGGGCGTTACGGGACGGACATCGCGCTAAGGAGGTATGGCTGCATCTCTGACCTGCAGGTTCACCGTTTGTGGATCGTCATTACGGCGATGGCCCGATGGGCGCGACAGGCGCCCAAACGGGGCGCTGATTCTGTTGCCGTATGTCGTTCCGCTTGCGGTAATGGGTGCGCTAGCTGACTCGGCCGTAGAGGATTCGTGCTGGTTTCGTGCCTACGCGGTGACGGGTAGTGCGCTCAGTAGCACGAGGGTGCCCGCTGGGGCGCTGCTCTGACGGGTCACGTGGTTTGACTGACTGGTCACTCTTTTATAGGTTTGGCGGGTGGCCCGCCCCCGAAATCCCGAACGTCGAGCTGCGATTTTATCGGCGGCGACGAGCGTGGTCGCGGCGCACGGAGTGAGCGCGGCCACGGCAGCGATCGCCAAACGTGCGGGTGTGTCCAATGGGTCGTTGTTCGGACACTTCGCGACAAAGCAAGACCTGATCAACGAGCTATACCTCGAGTTGAAAACCGAGATGGTGGACGCCGTCACACCCGACCCAGCCGTCGGCTACACCGCCCGCGCGCAGGTGTTCCAGGCGTGGGACCGGTGGCTGACCTGGGCCACAACCTCACCGGATAAATGGGCAGTGTTGGCGCAGTTAGAAGTGTGCACCGACATCACCGCCGGTACCCGCAAAGAGGTGACCGGCAGGTTTGGCGTCATCACCCACCTGCTGGAACAAGCCCGGGTCGGTGGGCCGGTCGACGATGCGCCCCTACCCTTCGTCCTCGCGCTGACCAACGCGATCGCTGAGGCGACGATCACAGCGATCACTGCCAACCCGGGCGCAGCAGCTGCCTACCAGCAGGTGGGTTTTGACGCGCTATGGCGCGTTCTGGCCGGCGACACCGTACCCATCAACACTTAAGAGCCATCACCACGGAAGGAATCACTATGTCCAGCATGCATGGATTGTTTGAACGGGGCGCGTTCCCCACGTCGCCTAATACGCCATCCACGTCCAGGGCCCCGATGGGGGTGGCGTGATGCCGGGCTTGGCACTCGTCACCGGGGCCTCCTCCGGTATCGGTCACGCCTTCGCGCAACGGTTAGCCGCGGACGGATACGACCTGATCGTGGTGGGACGACGTCAGGAACGCCTCACGTCGCTGGCCGCAGAGACCAGCGA
>JALYUK010000231.1 GCA_030853805.1 Actinomycetota bacterium
CAGAGCGCCGGCACCGGTGACGTCAACCTGAACGCCATCGCAGCGGCCGTCATCGGCGGCACCAGCCTCTTCGGCGGCCGTGGCAGCGCCTACTCGGCGTTGCTGGGAATCCTGGTGATCCAGTCGATCTCCAACGGCTTGACGCTGCTCAACCTGAGTTCTGCCTACCGGTACATGATCACCGGTGCGGTGCTTCTGCTGGCAGTCCTGATCGACTCGATCGCGCGGCGTTCCCGCGCTTCGCACGGAAAGGCCTGATCCATGCGCGTGCTGTGTATTGGTGACCAGTTCATCTCGGCGCAGTCGTTCGCGACCGCAGCCCAGGAGGCATTCGGTCCTGAAACTGAAACGGTGGAGTACTCCACCCGGTGGCCGGACGAGGCGTTCGGCGCTCAGGAGGGGGTGAAAGAGTCCTCCGGGTCGATCCCCGAGATCACTGATCTGATGCCCGGTACGGACGTCGTCCTCACTCACCTGGGACCGATCACCGCAACCGTGTTGGCGAATGCCGATCAACTCAAAGTGATCGGAGTGACTCGTGGTGGCCCGGTCAACGTGGACCTGGCCGCGGCCACCGCGCACCACGTACCCGTGGTCTACCTGCCGGGGCGCAACCTCGGCGCGGTCGCGGAGTTCGTGATCGGGGTGATGATCGCGGCGCCGCGTGGCATCGTGCGCGCCTCGGCCGAGCTCGCTGACGGTCGGTGGAGCCCGCGGGCTTTTCACTTCGAGACAGCAGGCCCGGAGTTGCGGGCCTGCACGATCGGCCTGATCGGTATCGGCGCCGTCGGTCACCGGGTCGCTGAGATCCTTCGGGCATTCGGTGCGACGGTGGTGGCGTACGACCCGCACGTCGAGGCCGCCGACGGCATCGATCTGCTCGACTCGTTGGCGGAGGTGCTCGCCGTCAGCGATATCGTCAGCGTGCACTCCCGCCTGACCGACGAAACGCGGAAGTCATTCGACGCCAAGGCATTCGCTGCAATGAAACACGGCGCGTACTTCGTCAACACCGCTCGCGGTGAGATCGTCGACGAGACGGCGCTGGAGGCGGCCTTGGAGTCTGGGCAGCTCAGCGGTGCGGCCCTCGACGTCTTCGACCCGGAACCGCCGCGGGAGGGGAACACACTGGTACGACGCCCTGACGTCATCGTGACACCGCACCTGGCGGGTGCTTCTCAGCAGGTGGCGTCGGAGTCGGTGGCGAAGGTGGTCGCCGAGGTGGGCGATTTCCTGCGCTCCGGGCAGATCACGCACTGCGCGAACCCGGACGCCAGGAACAGCAGGAGTGAGTCGGCGTGAGCGTCATAGGGGTCGACCTGGGCACCTCGCGGGTCAAGGCCGTTCGCTATGACGCGGACTGGAACGAGGCCGACAGTTGCGCCGAGGACTCCGTCGTCAACCGGCCCGCGCCGGGTCATTCCGAGCAGGACATGGATCAGGTCTGGGCCGCACTGGTGCGGGTGCTGCGTACGGTTGTCGACCGCTGTCCCGACGGGATCGACCTGATCGCGGTCACCGCGCAGGGCGACGGGTGCTGGTTGATCGACGACGCCGGCGAACCTGCCGGGCCGGCATTGTTGTGGAACGACGCGCGGGCTACCTCGTTGGTGGACGCGTGGGAGGCGGACGGCACCCTTGCGCGCGCGTTCGACATCAACGGATGTTTCGGCTTCGCAGGTGTCGCGTCCTCGGAGTTGCGGTGGTTGAAAGAGAACTCTCCGGAGGTGCTGACGCGAGCGAGCACGCTGCTGTCCTGCGGCGGGTGGGGCTATTTCAAGCTCACCGGCCACCGGGCCGTGGACGACAGCGAAGCCGCCAACTCCTTCTTCGATACCCGCACGAGGCAGTACGACGACCGGATCCTGGATCTGTACGGGATCGCTGACCTGAAGCGTCTGATGCCGCAGGCGGTCCACGGCCGGGATCGGGTCGCACCGCTGCTCGGCGCGGTCGCGCACGAGGTCGGTCTGAAAGAGGGCACACCGGTGGTCGTCGCGCCGTACGACGTGGTGTCAATGGCTGTGGGCAGCGGTGCCCACCGTGTCGGCGACGCATTCGCGGTGCTCGGTACGACACTGTGCAACGGGCTGGTGTCGGACGATCCCCGGATGGATCGACCGGGTAACGGGATGTCGCTGCCGGCGCCCGATGAGGGCAACTGGGTGCTCACGTATCCCACCATGGTCGGCACCGAGGTGCTCGACTGGACGCAACGGCTGCTGGGTCTGGACCACCCGGGCGACGTGATCCGGTTGGCGGACGAAGCTGACCGCAGCCGGGCGCCGATGGTGCTGCCCTACCTGTCCACGGCGGGGGAGCGAAGCCCGTTTCTCAACCCGCGGGCTCGCGGCGCGATCCTGGGCCTGGACGTCACGCATACCCGGGCCGAGGTCGCAGCAGGCATCGTCGACGGTCTGAGCATGGCGGTGAAGGACTGCGTCGCCAGCGCCGGTGCGGCGACGATGGTCGCCATTTCCGGTGGCGGCGCCCGGAGCACCAGCTGGTGCCAGGTCATTTCCGACGCCGTGGGTGTGCCGGTCACCATGCCCGACGTGGAGGAGATCGGAGCGCGCGGCGCTGCCCTGTTGGGGGCGTACGAGGTCGGTCACTTCGCCAGCCTGCACGACGCGGTGTCGGCGGCGGTGCGACCGCGCAAGGTGCTCCAGCCCGACCCCGAGCGCACCCGGGTAATGGCCGGCCGGTACGAGAAGTTCCTCCAGATGCGGGACAAGGTCTTCAGCTGACTCAGGCTGGTAGTACCCGGACCTTCTGCTTCAGAGTTCGGTCGCGGCGACTCGGACGTCAGGGCAGCGATCCTGTAGGAGCTGCAGATCTTCCTGGGACACCCGGTCGTCGGTGATGACCGTGTCGAAGGCCTCCACCCCGCACAGCACGTGGGATGCCGGGCGACCGAATTTTGCGTGGTCGACCAGTAACACCTTGCGCAGGCTGTGGGCCAAGAGCGCGCGGCGCACCATGATGGTGGCCTCTGAGCGGTGCACGCAGCGGCCCTCGGTGATCCCGGTCGTGGACATGAACAAGACGTCTGCCTGCAAATTGTTGACTGCGTCAATCGTCTGCAGACCCGAACAGGACTGCAGGCGCGGGTCATAAGTGCCGCCGAGCAGCTTCACCTCCACCCCGTCGGACGGACTGACCAGAGCCATCGCCGGCACGAAGTTGGTGGCGAAGGTAACCGGAGCGTGTACCG
>JALYUK010000294.1 GCA_030853805.1 Actinomycetota bacterium
GGTGGAACCAGATCGTTCTCAGCCCCAGCCAGGAGGCACGGTTAATCAACCTGTGCCGCGACGGTGAGTACAGCATCAGCGACTTCGCAGAACTCTTCTGCGTTCCTGGCTCCACTATTCGTCGAGCACTGGACCGAGCGCGAACCTGAAATTGCGGCTACCCAGGAGCAACACGTCGCGCGGGGTACCTCACTGGTTCGAACACCTGTCTAGTCTTTGGTAGGTGGGGCAGAGCCGGAATGAGCGCACGTGGCGCACACCGCGGTCCACTCGACACGTATGGGTTTCTTTGCCACACAAGAGCCATCCACACGAACCACCCCGCCAAGGATTGATTTTGGCCTGGGTCCGAGGCTCGAACGCCAGGGATTGGCAGGCTCTGGTGGTGGTCGTCGACGACCGAGACGATGAGCCAGTCGTGATCCAACTGTGGCTGCCCGCAAAACAATTGAGACCAGTGGCAGCCGACCCCAACCGCGCGTTCGGATTGCGATGATCAGCTCTCCAAAAGTGCGTCCGCATCAGGTGGGTTTCAGTTGCCGGCCTTTTGGAATTGCTCAACCACAGTGAGGGGAATCCGACCTCGAGCCGGGACCTTGATGCCTCGCGCGCCGGCCCACGCTCGGACAGCGCGAGGATCCACCTGCGTGTTAACCCGTCGTGGCACTTGCGGCCCTTTGCGATCGCGGCGGGCATGTTCCACCCAGACGGCGAGGCCGCCGCGCAGCTGCTCGGCATGCTCACTGGAAAGGTCTATCTCATACGTGGTGCCGTCCAGGCCGAAGCGGATCGTCTCATCCGCGGGTCTGCTATCGAGGTCATCTTCCAGAACGGTAATTACGCGTCTAGTCATGACCGGGAGTCTGGCAGGCGGTATCTAGGCGTGTTTGCGGTGACCGCCTGCAGCGGCAAAGTAAATAACTCGCTGATCTGCACATCAACCATGCCTGTGGCGGTGCTATTGGCTGCCACGGTGCATCCTTACGACGCAGCGCGCGCTGTCAGCCGTGATTGCGAGGATCTCATCGCCGTACCTCGTTCTGTGCTGGTGGGTCGTTGACAATGACGATCCCTGCGGCGCTCTTTCGGTGCTGGCAGCAGCACGAGCGATACACCGCCTTGTCACGGTGCGCATCCTCGCAGTCCACCGACTGATGCCCGCACGTTCGACATGGCTCACAGATCACGAACAGTCTCCACCGGTACCTGAGCAGGACAACGCGCCGCGCTGGCTTTGCCTGGGGTCGCGCGAACAGCAGGGCGTCTGATGGTTTGATCCACCTGGGTGTCCTCCTTGAGTAATCGCTGGCGTAACTGCGAACAGGTGACCATTAGCTCACCTCGTAGCCGCGGTAGACACGATTTCATGCAGGACACCGTTGTTGGACCGTGGCCAGAGCGCTCACGTCAGCGCGCGTCAATGACAGCTTGTAAGTGCGTACGTCGTACGCAATGATGCTGGCGAAACGACACTGCTCAGATGTTTTGGTGATGTGCGGAAGCCACTGTGCAGGACCCAGGTCGCCCTTGGACCGGTTAGCAGAAGCGCTGACGGCCAATAGGTTGTTCGGGTCGTTGGCGAATCGCTCTCGCAGAGCAAGCGGCCACCGAGCAGCACCCATGTCCCACGCCAGAGCTTCCGGGAAAACGTGATCGATATCGACTCCATGCGCTGGGTTGCCGCGGCGGTAGGTCACCAGGACCCCGGTGTAGGGATCAATCAGGTCACCGGCCAGCACCGAACACCCGTGAGTGCCCGGCTTAGCGCGTTGATTCTTCAGGTCTCTGAGCAATAAATCTGTGCGTGTGTCACACCCGTTGTGCCCTAGCGCAGCGGTGGTGTCGTCAGACCATGCGGGACCGAACACGCAGGCATGCCCGCGACGACAACTGCGGTCGTATCCCGGCACGTGAGGTCGTACCGTCACGATCGCGCCAGCAGAGGGCACACCTTTCATAGGCGAGGCCGTGCGGGTCGTTGGCAGACCTGGGTGAGGCAGCGATGGACCACAGCCCGCCATCACCGCCACGCAGCAGCTGATGGCGATCACGGCCGCCGCACGGCATTTTTGGATGGATGTCATCTCGGTCGAGCCCTCAGAC
>JALYUK010000300.1 GCA_030853805.1 Actinomycetota bacterium
CGGCGGCCCAGGTGTCGAAGTCGCAGGACCATCCAGGCACGTCGGCGGGGTTGGCCCAGTCAAGGTAGGGCAGCCCGTGGGTCATGTAGCCGGATCCGATGACCAGGACCCCGCACTCGCGCAGTGACCGCAGGCGTTGGCCCAGGTTCAGGAGTCGTTCGGGATTGTGGGTGGGCATGCTGAGCTGCAGTACGGGGATGTCGGCCTCGGGGTACATGATCTTTAAGGGCACCCAGGCGCCGTGGACGAGGCCGCGGTTGTGGTGCTCGTGGACGGGCTCGGTGTCGGGCATCAGCTTGGTGACCTGCTGGGCAAGATCAGTCGCGGCGGGGGTGTCGTAACGCATCTGGGAGTACATCGGTGCGAAACCGCTGAAGTCATAGACGAGGCCGGTGGGTTGGCTACTGCTGATGCTCAACGGTGCGGACTCCCAGTGGGCCGAAACGATGAGGATGGCTTTCGGTTTGGGCAGGGCTCGTGCCCAGGTGTGCAGCTGGGTCATCCAGTCGGCCATCTCGAACAGCATCGGGGCGCCGTGGCTGAGGTAAAGGCTGGGCAGGGGCCCGTCCTGGGGGGTCCACAGCAAATGTGTGCTGGCCTGTTCGGCCTCAGCGGCTCGGCGCAGGTGTTGGGCGAATGGGTGGTCGGCCCGGATGCGCGCGTCAGCAGCGGTGGTGGTGGTGCTCATGCAAACTCCTTGGAACGTTCGAGGGTGCACGTGCAGGTGCGGGACACGGCGTGGTCGTTGCGCTGGCCGAGCCGCCAGAGATGGCCGCTGACGTATTACGACGGGATGCTTGCTGGTCCGGCCCCGTGACGAGCAGCCTCAGGGCGGCCCCGTCGACCGTAGGTGTGGGGCGTCGCGCAGCCGCCTGCAAGCGGTCAACGGTGGGTGCGTGGGTGGTGATTCGAGCTTGCGTCGCGGGTGGCTTGTTGTGGCGGCCTCTATTTCTGGGGGGGGTGGTGAGGCATGTTCGATGATCTGGCAGACCCCACCGGTGGCAGTGCCTGGTCGGCGGCGTGGCGGCGGGGTCCCCGATACCCCTCTGTACTGAATGCGGGGTGGCCTCCGCGCGAGGGTCAGTAGCCCGCGACCGCGCTGGGGGGCTCTCGCACCGCCCTGCGTCCGGTTTCTGTTGGGAGCGTTTTACTGCTGCGGCGTTGGGCCGGTTGAGGGGGTCTGCTGGCCCTCGACTGGCCCGGACCCGGTGGGCGGTGTTGGCGTGGTGGATGCGGGGGTGTTGGTGGTGGCTGGTGTGGTGGTGTCGCCCCCGCCGGTATGTTGCCGGGCTTGGCCGACCAGTCCATCGATCTGGCTGTCGTGCCCCCCGAATCGGGTTTTTGCCATGTTGCCCGCTTTGCCCAGGACCTGATCGACCTCTTTGTCGTGCCCGGCGAGGAAGTTCTTGACGGTGTCCATGATTCCCATGCCCCCACTATGGCCCTGTTCGCAGGCCTGCTTGGACGTAACAGGATTTACAGCCCACGCTGGGATGGGGGACATCTCGCCAGGCACGCCCGTTTCTTCCTGGTAGTGGTGGCAACGACCGCCTTGGGCAGGTAAGGGCGGATTCAGTGAACGTCGCAACAGGATGGCCTGCAGACTAATGGCATGGCGCTTCCGGAGACCGACGTTGCGCGGATTGCGCGGTGGTGCCGGGCGCGGGTACCGCAGGCGGTGCGCGATCAGGTCCGAGTCGAGGCGGACGTGGCGGATCGGTATGTGACGATCGTGGAGTGCCGCCCACCGTGGGGAGCAAATCCTGGCCTGGAATGGACGCGGTTCCCAATCGCACAGTTGCGGTACACGAACGCGAGTAAGCGGTGGTCGTTGTACTGGATGGACCGGAACCTGCGCTTTCATGTGTACGACCAGGTACCCGCCACGGACACCGTGGAGGAACTGTTGGCGGAGGTGGGCCGTGACCCGACCGCGATCTTCTGGGGCTGAGCGACGTAGGCTCGAAAAGCGGGCCTCACGGTCAAGCCGATCGGGGTGTCAAATACCCAGCTCAGGACATTACTGTCCAAGCCGAACGCGCCGGTGAACGGCCGGGATCACTGCCTTGCTCATCGCGGTCGCTGCCCTGATCGGGGCGATCCTGGGCGGACTGGCGGGGATGCGTTACCACCGACGGGTGGACCACACCGTGCCCATTGCGTAAGTCACCGGTTCACTGTTTGATGAGCTGATTTGTCCCCGCAGTACCGACCGTTTCATTTATCTAAGGAGTCACCATGGTTGTTCTTGGCATCATTCTTATTATCTTGGCCCTATTGGTCGCCAGCTTGCACGTCCTGCTGTGGATCGGCATCGTGCTGCTCGTGGTCGGCGTGGTGATCAACCTGGTCCCCATCGGTGGATCTCGACGCCGCATCTACTAGCCCGGTAGCCACCCCTGGCGCGACGCGGTCCGCTGTGCCCATCACGGTCGCAGCGGACCGCCCCACCACGTCACGGTTCGCTATACCCGCCGGATTGCTGCTTCCTCAACGGTTCCTGCTATCGGGTGGGGAACACGTCTTGGATCAGCGGCACGGTCTGCGGCCTGTACCGGAGTCCGATCAGGATGTATGAAGGCACTGTTGGCCTGGTTTTTGAGGTTTTGGGGAGGTTCACCGGTGACGGTGGGGTTGCCCGCGCACGGTAGCCCAGTGAGCAACGGCCTGCGAGAGGAACAAACGGGTCAGCTACCTAGGTGGTGGCATGTCGCTCGTGGTGGCATATCGCTCAGGGGTGGCCGGTTACTATTTCCCGTCGACCTCATCTAGTGGTGGCGTCGACACGCGGTGACCCGTCCCAGTGTGTGCTCCCTCAACCCCCTAGAGGTGACGCCTGGGGGCGGGTCACCGTGCACTGTGCTGCTGCGGTGATTTCGGACGGCCGATTGGTCGGACTTCCGAGGCATAGTCGAATCCCTCATCGTTCAGGCTGCCGGTCCTTGGTGGGGGTGAGTTTGGACCGTAGTTTGGTGGTGATGGATGTCAGCATCCGTGACACGTGCATCTGACTCATACCCAGCTGGTCGCCGATTTCTTGCTGGGTCAGCTCATGCACAAAACGTAGCTGCACGATCTGCTGTTGGCGAGGGGGTAAGTCACTCAGAATGGCTCGGATGGTGATGGACGCATCGAGTGTGTCGAAGGTGTCTGGTCCGGCGGCTTGTGAGAGCGCGAACAGCAGAGGGTCTGGGTTGTCCTGAGTCAGGGCCTCCCACGACGCGGCCGTGTACGCCGTACGCGCTTTCTGAGCGGCGCGTACCTGACCCGGGTCAACCTCCAGGTAATGGGCGATATCGCTGACTGTGGGCGTCGCGGCGAGGACCTGAGTCAATTGGACGGTCGCGTGGGCCACATGGTGGTGAAGGTCGTGCAGCGCGCGAGGAGGGCGCACCGCCCAACCGTGGTCACGCAGGTAGCGTTTGAGTTCACCGTGCACGCACACACTTGCATATGCCGAGAACGCCGCACCGTGTGCGGGGTCAAACCGGTCGGAGGCGTGGACCAGGGCCAACGAAGCGACTTGGAACAGGTCCTCACGATCGATTCCCCGCCCGGTGTACCGCCGGGAGATCGCCCGGGCCAGGCCCAGGTGCCCCGCGATGAGCTCATCCCGCACCGGTAGGGGTGCGGGGCTGTCGCTGGCCGTGCTGACGCCCGATGTGGGTGGCAGCGTTGCTGGATGAGGTGTGCTGGGTCGGGCCTGTGAGGTGTCAACATGTTCGAGCTGTGCCATGTTCACCGCGATGTCTCCTGGTACCACGTAGCCAATCACCTGGTTGAATCGACAATGAGAAGGAGCATACGAACACCCTGTGACAACAGCAAGATTGGCTCGACGACTTTGCCGATCTTTATGACCTTCTTGCAGTGAGTAGATGAGGTCGAATCAAAGGGCCGTTGGGTGCTCGCCGCGGTTAGGCCCGATCGGGCCCATAGAGGCGTTGCGCGCAGGTAGGGCAACGGCTGTGGAGCTGCATCCACGGCTGGCCGGCAGCAGGCCACGTTCCCTCGAAGTAAACAGTGTGTACCCCGCACAATGCGATGTGGTGCCCGGCGGGAGTGGCGTGGGCAAAACCCGCCCGTTGCCGGCGGGCAGGGTCCGTACGGAAACCAACCCGCGGCAGCTCCGTGTTACTGATCATCACACCCACCTCCTTACTACGCCCAGCGACGCACACACACCACGAGCAGTAATCCACCGTATCGCCGTAAACAGCGGGTGAAGGGCCCGGTCTGATCCGCATACGGCGCAGCGCGGCCATAGCTGTGCGACCCCGACCTTGTGCAGTACCTACAAGATCCGGGACTCGGTCCGGATCCAATCGTTTTCGGACCACCTGGGGAGTACCAGCAGAACCCAGTCCGAAACGTGGACCAGATCGGCCACGGCTGCCGAGGGGGACAATTTAGGACCTGAGTTCTGGACCACTCTGGCCGATTCGTAGCGATCCAACAATGAATAGTGCCCGAGTACAGGCCTCGCAGGTCCTCTCGGGCCAGCTGCGCGGGGGTGTTCAGATCATCTTCGGTTGAGTTGCCTTCACCGGGCATTTTCTCGGGCAGGTCATACAAGGCTGGCGATCCCAGCCGACAGCAAAACCGACGACGGTGGGAGTCAGACATACCAACCAGGGGGAGGATCACCATCAGCCGATAGCGAGTTCAAATGATTGTCGTACACGACGATGTGGAGCAGAACTGGGCTGGCTCACGGCGCAATCCAGTCTTGCCTAAGTCCCTTTATGCGGGGTGGTGGGCGCCGGCGGGGCTGGTGTGGACGGTGGCCACAGTGAGCCGTCGCACGTGGTGGATGAGGTGTGTTTCAACGTGGTGGGCCAAGTCGTGGGCCTGGGTGAGGGTCAGTTCGGGGGAGACGGTGACGTCGACTTCGGCTCGCAGGGTGTGTCCGATCCAGCGGATGCGCAGGTCGCGGACGTCGTGAACGCCGGGGACGGTCAGAGCTGCAGCGGTGGCCTGATCAACGAGGGCGGGGTCGACGGCGTCCATCAGTCGGGCGCCGACTTGTCGGATCGCGGAGCGTAGGACGCCCAGGATTGCCAGGGTGATGACCAGGCCGATGATGGGGTCCGCGATCGGCCAACCCAGGGCGACTCCGGCCGCACCGAACAGGACCGCGAGGGAGGTAAACCCGTCGGTGCGGGCGTGTAATCCGTCGGCGACCAGGGCGGCCGAGCCGATCTTTCGCCCGACGCGGATGCGGTACCGGGCGACGATTTCGTTGCCGGCGAACCCGATGATCGCGGCGCCGGCGACGGCCCACAGGTGGGTGACGTCCTGGGGGTCCAGCAGTCGGGTGATGGCCTCATACCCGGCCAGGGCGCTGGACAGGGCGATCATCGCGATGACAAAGAGTCCGGCGAGGTCTTCGGCGCGGCCGTACCCGTAGGTCAGGCGTTTGGTCGCGGCCCGGGTTCCGAGCCGGAACGCGATCAGTAGCGGGATCGCGGTCAGGGCGTCCGCGACGTTGTGCAGGGTGTCTCCCAGCAGCGCGATCGACCCGCTGAGGATTACGACTACGCCCTGGATGGCGGCGGTCACCGCGAGCAGTACCAGGCTGATCAGCAGGGCTCGTCGTCCTTCGGCGTTGGCCTCCAGGGTGTCATCGACTTGGTCGGCGGTGTCGTGGGAGTGCGCGCCGAAGACCTCTGAGACACCGTGGCGTACCCGGCCCCACCACGAGGAGTCATGCCCGTGCTGGTGGCCGTGCTCGTGAGGGTGCTTGTGGGTGCCGTGGTGATGCGGGTCGCTGACAGCAGGCCCGCTTTCGGCATGCTGGTGGGGATGCAGGGAAGGCATGGATGGTGGTCCTCATTTTCGACATATGCGACATATGCGCATATACGAAGTGATGCGCGTTTGACTATAGTCGCGGGTATGGCTGACCACGAAACCGCTGCTGCCGTTGATGATGTGGCGGTAGCGGGGGCTGGCGCGGTCCACCCGCAAGAGTTGACCCTCGATCAGGTGGACGTGGCGGTGACCGCGTTCGGGTTGTTGGCAGATCCGACGCGGGTGCGGATGCTATGGGCGCTGCGCGAGGAAAGTCTGGATGTCGCGTCCTTGGCGGAACACGCGGGGTGTCGGTCCACGACCGCGAGTCAGCACCTGGCCAAGCTGCGGTTGGCCGGGTTGGTGCAGGGCACCCGGCATGGCCGCCGGATCGTGTACCAGCTGCGGGGCGCGCATGTGCGGGCTCTGCTCGCCGAGGCACTTTTTCATGCTGACCACCAGGTCACCGGGGAACCAACCCACGACTGAAATTACTCTGTGGGGCGTCTTTCGGGTCGTGATCCTGGGCGTGGCCGTTACTCAGCGGGACTAGATCGACGCCATCTATCGGAGGGGTTCGAACTTTCGGAGGTTCAAACTTTCGGACCCGATTTCTAGACCGCCCCGGGCCGGCTCGTAGCGATTCAACATCAGCTGAAGCTTGGGTTTGCGTGGTGGTCCGCGGGTGGCAGGGATGCGACGCTGGTCTGGTGAAGTTTGAGTTCGCAGTCCTGAGGGTGGCGGCTAGCCGATGAGCGCGTCTCCGCCCCCGGGGCTGGGGACCAGCGCTGGGAGTTACCCGGAGCATCGGGTGGTCTTGGTGCGGCGGGGGCGTGTGCTGGAGGCGCTCACGTTGGGTTGGAACGTGGTGGGGATCGTTGTCCTGGCGGTAGCCGCGGTCACGGCAGGATCGGTTGCGTTGGCCGGATTCGGGTTCGACTCCCTGATCGAGATCGGTGCCAGCACCGTGGTGCTGTGGGAACTGGCCGGTTCTCACCGGGGTCGGCAACGCACCGGGCTCCGCCTGATCGGGGCCGCGTTCGCGTTGCTCGCGCTCTACCTGGGTGCGCAATCAGTGTGGGCATTAAGCACCCACCACATCGCGGGCACGAGCGCGACCGGGATCACCTGGACTACGGCCACCGCCGTGGTGATGCTCGCCTTGGCCTACGGCAAGCACCGCACCGGTACCGCCCTGAACAACCCGGTCCTGACCACCGAGGCCCGAGTCACGGTCATCGATGCCATTTTGGCGGTCGCCGTCCTGGCCGGGCTGGTCCTGAACGCCGGATTCGGCTGGTGGTGGGCAGATCCCGCCGCCGCCCTGCTCGTGGTCGGTTACGCCGGCAAAGAAGCCGCCCACCTACTGTGCCCGTCGGTGCACACCGAACCGGGGTCGGTGTGAGTACCACCGTCTTGTCGATTCTGGTCAGCGTCGCGGCCGTTCTGGTTCTTGCGTGGCTGGTACTGATCGTGCATCGGGTACGCCAACGACGCGGTCGTGGTGGTTTCGTGTTGCGTTCCACGGTCCGCCGAGCCGGCGTAGGCACTGTCTCGCGGCACTGGCCCGGCACCCCTAACGGCCTGAGCGCGGTGCTGCAGCTCGCGCGGATCGATGGTGATCACATGTCTACCGGCCCCGCTCTCGACGCATCCGGCGACGCCACCAGGGCCGACGGCCAGGAATAACCGGATCATTCAACGTGCTCTCCAACCACGTCATGACATACAGCAACAACCCGATAGCCAGCAAAATACCGACGATGAGCTCAACGTCCTCATCAACTCCCACGGCCTCAGCATGCCCCCGGCTCCTGCAACCGCGCTGAACGCGACGGCTGCGGCGATGCGCGTCGCGCCCCTCGATGATGGATCGCCAGCGCGTCGATTCGCGGCTGCTCAATCTTCAGCCCGACGATCGTGGTGTGTCGAGCTCTAACGTCGTGACAATGCCAAACCTATGGAATCCCTAAAAAATGCGGAACCCGGTCAGCATCCATCCTGTGAAATGAGATCCCTGCTGGGCGCCACTGTCGGTGACTGGGGCCAAGCCGAGCAGGAGCACACCAGGCAGATAGGTACACAACGGCGTCTGGTGGGAGTCCGCGACAGCAGAGGCCGAGCCGAGTTCGCGCCCGGCGCGACGTTGCCCCCACGACAGGAACGGTATGACCACCAGGCTCAACGCGGCGATCACCAGCCCGGCGGGGGAGTGCTGCGCCTGGTTCTGGCCGAGTAACGCACGCAGGGAGTCTGCGACAACCAATACCGCCAGCCCGAAGAACGAGAAGGCGATCACCCGCAGAGCGACCCGCTCACGTGCTTGCGGGTCCGTGGCCGTGAACTGCCAGGCCACCGCGGCGGCGGAAGACACCTCCACGACTGAGTCCAAGCCGAACCCGATCAGCGCCGAGGAACAGGCCGCAGCGCCAGCGCCCAGAGCCACGGCCGCTTCGATGACGTTGTAGATGATGGTTGCAGCAACGAAAAAGCGGTCGCGACAACACCACACGTCGTGTGGGTGATGGACCGAGCATCAGCGACGTCACGACCAGGTGACCTCGCGGGCAGCCTGCTTTGGTGCTCCTTCTCCACCGCAGCACTGCGGATCAACGACGAGGACCAGATCAAGCAGGATCTCCAAGGCCTCGCTCACGCGCGAGTCGGCCAACTCATAACGGGTCCGCCGCCCATCTGGGGTACCCAGAATCAACCCACACCCTCGCAGGCACAACAGGTGATTCGACATCGCTTGCCGCGAAACGTGCAGATCTTCGGCCAGCACAGCCGGGTAGGCAGGGGTGACGTCCCGCTGAGTGGTGGGGTTTCGTCACACCGTGCGGGTTAGTGGGTTCAGGTTATGCGGCGTTGATTTCTGGGGCGGTGGTGGCCTCCTTGTCGGGGTGGCGTGGGGCGGTCAGTTCGGTCATTGAGGCGGCGGAGAAATAGCGGCGGTCGGCGGCTTCCCATTCGTCGTGTTGCTCGACCAGAACAGCGCCAGCTAGGCGGAGTAGGGCGGCGGGGTTGGGGAAGACACCGACGACGTCGGTGCGGCGTTTGATCTCTTTGTTGACTCGTTCCAACGGGTTGGTGGACCAGATTTGGCGCCAGTGTTTCATCGGGAAATCG
>JALYUK010000309.1 GCA_030853805.1 Actinomycetota bacterium
CGGATGCCCTTGTCGCACAGCACGAATTGATCGAGCTCGAAGCCGGTGAGGTCGTCGGCACCCGCCCGGTGGATGACCTCGCCGAAGGGATGTGCGGAACAGGGATCTGGAAAGTCGCAGGTGTCGAGGTTCTGTGCTGCGCCGGCCTGGATGAGAACGCCAGCGCGTTTCCTCCGCAGCCTCAAACAGCGCGGCCTGAGCGATGCGAAACCGCGTAGTCAGCAGTTTCCTTGGAGCACGTCTTGACTGTCAGTGGCCTGGGCGTCACGCAGGCCCGTGACCCGTGATGACACAAGTGGGGCGGCTGGGGCTTGAACCCAGGACCGACGGATTATGAGTCCGCTGCTCTAACCAGCTGAGCTACCGCCCCCAGCGCCCAGACTTTACCGTCCGCGCGTGACCGTAGACAGCCGGGTTGCTCATATGAGGTGACGGGGGTGAAACCCTTCTCAGCAGAATTTCAGTCCCTACCCGGATGATTTTGTCGGACGCGGCATAACGTACCGCCGGGCGCGAAGGCATGAAACAGCCACATCAGGGGGTCGAAAGGTTCGGTGACTATCGTGCCCACGACGCACCCGCGCCACGACTACGCCAGGGAGTACCACCGCAGATGATCACTTGTCCACAGCACAGCGAACAGCGCGGCATGCCGCTCTGCTCGCGCGCGGTCCTCCGGTGAACGAACCTGCACGTCATCGATTGCCACCAGCAGGCCCACAGCGACCCGATGCGAACCGGCGGGCCGCGCGTCGCAAAATGTACCGTCGTCGTCGCCTCTTTGCCGTGCTGGCGGTGCTCGTATCGCTCGGATTAGTCGCGGTCGTGATCGGCGCAGGCGTCGTCATGCATCTGAACGGGAACATCCGCACTGTCGCCATCCCGAAGGGACTGGTCGGGACCGAGACGCAGAACGCACAAGGAAACGCTCCCATCAATGTCCTGGTGATGGGTTCCGATACGCGTGGCAGCGCCGCGGACTGCAAAATCGGTGGTGACTGCTCTCTGTCGACGAGCAAGGCCAAGGGCAAAGCAGCGACCTCGTTGCCGGCCAACGCCGACGTGGAAATGCTCATCCATGTCTCCGCCGACCGCACCAACGCTTCGATCATCAGCATTCCGCGAGACACCGAGGTCCAGCTACCTGCATGCACCGACCCGGCCACCGGCAAGACAGTGGCGGCCCACCGGGACCGCATCAACAGCTCGCTGCAGTACGGACCCGCGTGCACCTTGAAGGCAGTCCATCAGCTGACGGGGGTGACGCTTGATCATTTCGCTGTAATCGACTTCGCGGGTGTCATCACGATGTCCGACGCGATCGGGGGGGTCCCCGTGTGCGTGGACAACAACGTCTACGACACCTACTCCCACCTGAAGCTCGCACAGGGCTCGCACACGTTGAAGGGCAAGTCGGCGCTCGCGTTCCTACGAACCCGTCACGGGTTCGGGGACGGCAGTGATATCGGTCGGACGGTCGGGCAGCACCTGTTTCTGTCCTCGATGTTGCGCAAACTGGAAAGCGCCTCGACACTGGCCAATCCAGTGCGCCTGTACTCCCTGGCGAATGCGGCGACCAAGGCCGTCACCGTCGACACAGGTCTGGGTGACATCGGCAAGTTGACCGGGTTGGCGAGCCAATTGAACAAGATCCCGGGAAAGCGGATCACGTTCACGACGCTGCCCACAATCCCCGATCCACGCAACCCGAACGTCGTCGTCGAGGCATCCAATGCGCAGGCGCTGCTCACCAAGATCAAGGACGATGTTTCGCTGAGTTCCGCCGCGAAGCCGGCTACCCCCTCGCCGAAAGCATCGACACGGCCCCCGGCAAAGGGCACCGGAGGTACCGGGAGCACCGGTAAGGACTACTCGACGACTGCGGCCACCGCCGTGGGCTGTGCACAGGTTTCGCAGGCCCGGACCGTTGAGATCAACGGCGTCGCCATGACGCCTACGCAGGCGTTCGCTGCCTCACCCAAGGTGCCCGTCTCAGCACCGTAGAACCACCCCTGAGCGGAAGGACCCGCTCGAGGGTGGTGCTCGTGTGACGGATGAGGCACAATTGCAACAGCTCGGATATAGGACGCAATTCGATACGCAGTAGGCCGCGCCGCGGTCGCAGTTCTCGCTTGCCAGTAGGTCGTTGGGGAAGACGTACCTGATGGTGAAGGAGGCTCGGATGTCGGTGGCAGGTAGTCGTGTCGTGACGCGAGGGGTTGTGTTCATTCACTCAACCCCCACCGCGTTGTGCCCGCATATCGCGTGGGCTCTGGAGAGTGTGCTGGGTCAGGCCGTGTCATTGGAATGGACCGCGCAACCGGTCACCGCCGGTATGGTCCGCACTGAGCTGTCCTGGATGGACGCCCCCGGCACCGGGGCGCGACTGGCCAGCACGCTGCGGGGTTGGGACCACGTCCGGTACGAGGTCACCGAGGAAGCCAGCCCCGGAGCGGACGGGTCACGCTGGGCGCACACGCCCGCCCTCGGTATCCACCACACCTGGACGTCCGCGTCAGGAGACTCGGTCGTTCAGGAGGACCGGTTGCGGTCGGCCTTGGCGGCCTGCGGGGGCGATCCGTTGTTGTTCCGCGCCGAAATGGCGCAGCTGCTCGGCACATCGTGGGACAAAGAACTCGAGCCGTTCCGTTACGCGGGTGACGGCGCGACCGTACGGTGGCTGCACAGGGTGTCCTGAACCGCTGACAATCGCCCGTGGTCGGTTTTCGGCCGCCGGCGATTGCCGCGGTCAGAGCGGAATGTTGCCGTGATCCCCGCGTCGTTGCGGGGCAGCCACAATGGCGGCGGCAAGCGCAGTGCGAGTGGTCGTCGGCTCGATGATCTCGTCGACAACTCCGATCTCGACTGCACGTGGCAACCCGCCGGCCAACACCGCGTGCTCGACGGCGAGTTCGTTCTCTACGGCGGTGCGCTCTTCCGGCTCCACCTCCGCCAGTCGGCGGCGGTGCAGAATCCGGACGGCTGCTACGTGGCCCATCACGGCGACCTCGGCGGTCGGCCAGGCGAACACCCGGGTCGCTCCCAGGGAACGCGAGTTCATCGCGATGTACGCGCCACCGTAGGTCTTGCGGGTAACGAGAGTAACGCGCGGCACGACTGCCTCGGCGAACGCGTGCAGAAGCTTCGCGCCTCGTCGCACGACGCCGTCCCACTCCTGACCGACCCCGGGCAGGTAACCGGGCACATCCACCAAGACGACGAGGGGGATTCCGAACGCGTCGCACATCCGCACGAACCGGCTCGCCTTCTCCGCGGACGTCGCGTCCAGGCAACCGCCGAGGCGCAGGGGGTTGTTGGCCACCAGGCCCACGGTGCGCCCGCCCAGGCGCCCCAGCGCGGTAATGATGCTGGGGGCCCACTTGGGGTGCAGCTCAATGGAATCGGCCGGGTCGTCGACAAAGTTCTCGATCAGGGGATGCACGTCGTAGGCGCGTTTTGCCGACTCCGGGAAGGTCGCAGCCAGGTCACGATCCTGCACCGAACTCAAATCCAGCTCGCCCTGGTTTCCCAGCAGGTCGACCATCTGGCGGCCGCGCTCGTAGGCCTCTTCAGTGGTCTCGGTCACCACGTGGACAACACCGGAGCGGCGGCCGTGCGGCTCGGCGCCACCCAGCCGCTTGGCGGTGACATGT
Source organism: Actinomycetota bacterium (assembly GCA_030853805.1). Taxonomy (GTDB): domain Bacteria; phylum Actinomycetota; class Actinomycetes; order Actinomycetales; family Dermatophilaceae; genus Allobranchiibius. The sequence continues at coordinate 3,654 of JALYUK010000309.1, forward strand.
TCGCCAGTGACCGAACGAACCACGTCGGGACCGGTAACGAAGATTAGGCCGTCCGGGCCGAGGATGACGATGTCCGTCAGTGCCGGTCCGTACGCGGCGCCGCCGGCAGCAGCGCCGACGACGACCGAGATCTGCGGGATCTTGCCGGATGCGCGGGTCATGATCGCGAACACCTCGCCCATTCCGTTCAGCGAGACCACACCATCAGCCAGGCGTGCCCCGCCGGACTGCCACAGGCCCACGACGGGTGTCTGCTCGGTCAGGGCGCGCTCATAGGCCTTCACGATCACGTCACAGCCCTCTGCACCGAGCGCGCCGCCCTGGATACGCGCATCAGCGGCAAAGACAACCACCTTCGTACCGCGGGCCGTGCCGATGGCGGCGAGCATTCCGCTGCGGTCCTGCGCGGAGATCAGCTCCATCGACCCTTCGTCGAAGAAGATGTGCAATCGGGTCAGCGGATCGCGGGGATCCGGCGCGTCCTGGGCAGCGTCCGGGGCTGCGGGGTGTGTGGTCGTCATCAGATGCTCTTCACTGCCAGGGCCACGTTGTGGCCGCCGAAACCGAACGAGTTGTTCATGGCCGCGATATCGCCGTCGGGCAGGATGCGGTGCTCGCCACGCACGATATCCAGGGATATCTCCGGGTCGAGGTTGTCGATGTTGGTGGTCGCCGGCACGATGCGGTGGTAGATGCTCAGCACCGTGATGACGCCTTCCAGCGCGCCCGCGGCCCCCAACAGATGCCCGGTCATCGACTTCGTCGCGGTGATCGCGATTCCATCGGTGTCCTTGCCGAATGCCCGTCGGATCGCGTTGCACTCAGCGATATCTCCGACCGGGGTCGAGGTGGCGTGCGCGTTGATGTGGACGATGTCGCGGGGGGACAGACCCGCCCGCTCGACGGCTTCCAGCATCGCGCGGGACGCTCCGGCACCCTCCGGTTCCGGGGCGGTGATGTGGAAGGCATCCGCCGACATCCCGATGCTGGCCAGTTCGGCGTAGATACGCGCGCCGCGAGCTACCGCGTGGTCGTACGCCTCGAGCACGACGACCCCGGCGCCTTCACCCATCAGGAAGCCGTCCCGGTCGGTGTCGTAAGGGCGCGAGGCGTGCGTCGGATCGTCGTTGCGCGTGGACAGTGCGCGCATCGACGCGAACCCGGCAACGGGTAACGGGTGGATGGCTGCTTCGGTGCCTCCGGCGACGACGACGTCGGCCCGGTTGTCGCGGATCATCGCTGCCGCGTACCCCATCGCTTCGGCGCCCGACGCACACGCCGAGACGGTGGTGTGGGCGCCGGCGCGGGCACCCAGTTCGAGAGAGACGTTGCCGGAGGCGGAGTTCGGCATCAGCATCGGCACGGTGAGCGGGTAGACCCGGCGTGGGCCCTTTTCCTTCAGTACGTCGTACTGGTCCAGCAGGGTGTGCACACCGCCGATACCGGTGCCGATCGCCACGCCCAGACGCTCCGGGTCCAATTCGGGTGAGCCGGCATCAGCCCACGCTTCGCGAGAAGCGATCACGGCGTACTGACCAGAGGGGTCCATCCGGCGGATCTCCACCTTCTTCAGCACCTCCGACGGCGGCTGTGCGAGGGTCGCTGCGAACCTCACCGGCAGCTCGTAGCGGTCCAGCCATTCCTGGGGAAGCGGCTTGGCGCCGGACGTACCGGCCAGCAACGCCTCCCAGGTCGAAGTCATGGTGCCGCCCAGCGGAGTGGTCGCGCCGACTCCGGTGACGACGATGCGCCGGTCTGCAGTCATGGGGTGGGAACTCCTTGTGCGAGGTGCGTGTGGGTGTTTCGGGGGGTGCCGCAGGGGGCGTTTCCGGGTGGCCCGCCGACAGCGGACCACCCGGATGATCGTGCGTCAGCCCTGAGCCTTGTGGATGTACTTCACTGCGTCGCCGACAGTGTTGAGATTCTTGACCTCGTCGTCGGGGATGGTGACGCCGAACTTCTCCTCGGCGTTGACCACGATCGTCATCATCGACAGCGAGTCAATGTCCAGGTCGTCGGTGAACGACTTTCCGGGCTGCACATCGGCAGCGTCGACGCCCGTCTCTTCGTTGACGATATCGGCCAGACCGGACAGGATTTCCTGCTCATCTTGCGCCATTGCTGTTCTCCTTCATTGCTGCGGGATGGTTCTCTGCTGGCCCGGAGTTCCCGCCGAGCCGCGGGTGTCTGAGTGGCGCTACGGCAGTCGCACGACTTGGGCCGCGTAGGAAAGCCCGGCGCCGAAGCCGATCTGCAGCGCGAGTCCGCCGCGCGGCGCGGCGCCTTCACGGATCATCCGCTCCGTTGCTAGCGGTACGGATGCTGCCGAGGTATTTCCGGTTTCGGCAATATCTCGCGCCACCGCAACGTCGGCGGGAAGGTTGAGCTTCTTGATCATGAGATCAGTGATGCGCATATTGGCCTGGTGGGGAATGAAGGCGTCGAGGTCGGCGGCGGTGATGCCGGCGGCGTCGATGGCCTGTTGGGCAACTGGCGCCATCGACCAGACGGCCCACCGGAAAACCGTCTGACCGGCCATCTTCAGGGTCGAGGCCTCTGCCGCGTCCAGAGCGCCCGCAGCGACCCAGTCGGCGGGTTCGCCAGTGAGGTCTTCCTGTTCCTGCAATGCCACGATGGTGTCCCACGGCACGCGCTGGGAGATGGCCTCCCACTTCTCACCGTCCGACCCCCACACCACAGGGCCGATGCCGGGGGTGGTCGACGGTCCCACGACGGCCGCGCCCGCACCGTCGGCGAAGATGAACGCCGAGCCGCGGTCGCGCTTGTCAGTGATGTCGGACAGCTTCTCGACTCCGACGACCAGGATGTACTCGGCGCTGCCGCCGCGGATCATGTCCGAGGCGAGGGCGATGCCGTGGCAGTAGCCGGCGCAGGCCGCAGAGATGTCGAACGCGACTGGGCCGTTCGCGCCCAGTCGGGCCGCGAGCATCGGTGCGGCTGCAGGGGTCTGCATCGTGTGGGTGATGGTCGCGACGATGACCCCGCTCAGCTGGTCGGCGGTAATACCCGCCATGTCCAGGGCGGGCCCGGCGGCGGCGTACGCCATGTCGATGACAGTCTCATCCGCGCGTGCAAAGCGCCGGCTGATGATGCCGGTGCGGTCCCGGATCCACTGGTCTGTGGAGTCGACCCATTCGCAGATGTCGTCGTTGGTGACAACCCGCTCGGGCCGGTAGGCGCCGATTCCGAGGATCGCGGCGTGTTGCGCCCCTGAGACCGAGCGCAACACGCCGGTGCCTTTCGCGCTGCTCGTCATCGGCTGATGCTCGTCGGGTGCAGCCGAACCAGCGGTTGGCCGGGAGCGACCGGGTCGCCATCCTCAACCAGCCACTCGATGATCTGGCCGCCGTGCGGTGACACGACGGGGTAGCTGTCCCGAAGAGTCGACACTTCGGCAATCTGGCTGCCGGGCACGATGGTGGTGCCGATTTCGGTGGGGTCCAGATTAACGATGCCCTTGGCCGGTGCAATCACGAGCCGCCAGGACGGCGCGATGCCGCTGTCGTGCTGCTCGCCATGCTCGCCGACCATCCGGATCGCCTGCTCCAGATCATCGGGCGACTTCAGAGCCAGTGTCTCGACACCGGGCATGCCGCGCTTGGCGAGGCCGACGAGGGTGCCCGCCGGGGGGATCTCGATCAGTCCGGTCACCCCCATCGACGCCAGCGACTCCATCGTCAGATCCCACCGCACGGGGCGACGTACCTGACTGACGAGGCGGCTGAGCACCTCACGGCCCTGGTGCATGACCTGCCCGTCGCGGTTACTGACAAGTGGGATACGCGAATCGTGCGTGGAGATCGCCGCAGCCAGCCCGGCGAGTCGGCCCACCGCAGGTGTCATGTGCTCGGTGTGGAATGCACCGGCGACCGGCAGTGGGATGACCCTCGTCTTGGCGGGGGGTGAGTTCTTCAGTGGTGCGAGCTGCTCCATGGTGCCGGCTGCGACGACCTGGCCGGCGGCATTGATGTTCGCAGCAGTGAGGCCGTGCTGTGCGATGACGGTCAGCACCTCGTCACGATCCCCGCCGAGGACCGCACTCATTCCGGTCTCCGAGGCGGCGCTCGCCGCGGCCATCCCGGCTCCGCGCTCTCGGACGAACACCATCGCCTGCTCCGCGGAGAGGACTCCGGCTGCGGATGCTGCGGTGATCTCTCCGACAGAGTGACCAGCGCCCGCTCCGACGAGCCGGAAACCGTCCATCGGGTGCTCGAACAGTGCCAGCAGGGACACCAGTCCGGAGCCGACGATGAGCGGTTGCGCGACTGCGGTGTCCTTGATGGTGTCGGCATCCGAGGTCGTGCCGTGAGCGACGAGATCCATGCCGGCGACGGCCGACAGCCAGGAGAGGCGCTCCCGGAAGCCCGGCACCTCCATCCACGGGGAGAGGAATCCAGGGGTCTGGGAACCCTGACCGGGACACACGATTGCTAGCACGTACCCATCGTGCACTGGTCGGGGCCGGGTTCCCGGGTGGCGGCGCGACCAAGTTGACGTGCTGGTTTTGTAGGTTTACTACAAATCGGGAAGGTGCGAGATCGCGAGGGCCAGACGCATCGTGAAGGCTTCTCGGGAGTGCGTGAGATCGCAGTCGGTCAGGTCGTTGATCCGACCCAATCGGTAGCGCACGGTGTTCGGGTGCACGAAGAGCATCCTGGCTGTTGCCTCGAGACTTCCGTGTTCGAGGTAGGCCGTCGCAGTTTCGTAGAGTGCTGGATGGGCGGCCAGGGGGTCAGCGATCTTGTCGATCAGTCGACGTCGGGCGCGGAAGTCACCGGCCAACACGCGCTCCGGAAGTAGCTCCTGAGCCATGCATGGTCGGGGCGCCTCAGGCCACGCAGGTGCCGCTGCGTGACCGGCGATGGCGGCGCGCGCGCTACGCCCGGCTGCGAACAGGTGCGGCACCTTGACTCCGATGACCACCGGACCCTCTCCCCACTGGGAGCTGATGGCGGTCACCCCGGCCAGCGCGTCGTTCAGCCCACCGATGATGGCGATCAGCCGGTTGCGCTGAACTGCCGCAAGCACCGAGAGATTGCGCCGGACCGCCTCTCGTCGTAGCGAATCCACTGTTTCTGCGCCCGGACCCGCTGGTGCGGAGCCGACCACCACAACGATGTCGTGCACTTCGTCCCACCCGAGCGCCGATACCCGCGAGGTCAGTGCTTCGTCGGCCTCACCGCGCAGGACGGCGTCGACGACGAGCGATTCCAACCGGGCGTCCCACGCTCCACGGCTCTCCGCGGCGCTCGCGTACACCTGTGCTGCTCCGAAGGCAATCTCCCGGGAGTAGGTGAGCACGGCCTCCCGTAGCTGAACCTCCTGGCCCGGCGCAGCCAGCGTCGCCACCTGTTGTTCCACGACGTCGATGACCGTGCGGACCAGATCGAGCGTCTGGCGCAGCGTTACGGTGCGCATCAGATCCCTCGGCGCGCTGCCGAACACATCCGTGGCCACTGACGGTGCCTGTGACTGGTCGCCGTGCCAGGAGATGAAATCTCCGATACCGGCCTGGGCCACCAGCCCGACCCAGGACCGGTCGGAGGCCGACAACTGCCGGTACCACTGGTACGCCGTCTCCATCTGTTGGACGGCCGCTGTCGACAACTCACCGGCGCGCTGCTCCAACCGGTGATGCGTACCACTACTCATCTGGACAGCGTATTTGTATGACCTCTATAACTGGGGTAAATCGCAGGGATTCGAGGAGATCCGCGGATGTACTCATCCGCGGGTGGGTGCGGCGGCCGAGGACGATTGTTTATCCACAGTCATCGCCTCGGTGACCGGAGCACACCGTCGAGTCCTACCTTCTCGCCGCCCGCCTCGGTGTTGACTCGCTCGAGCCGGACCTGGTGTTGACCCGGGACGGTCAGCTGGTCTGCCGGCATGAGTCCGAGCTGTCGCTGACGACGGACGTCGCCCATCGCCGCGAGTTCGCCTACCGGCGCAGGACGCGGCGGTGCGGCAGTAGCGAGGTCAGCGACTGGTTCGTGGAGGATTATCACCCTCGCTGAGATCAGGACGCTCTGGGCGACCGAGCGGATGGGACACCTGCGCGGGTCCAACACCGTCTATGACAGACGCTTACGCGTCGCAACCTTTGCGGATTTGCTGCAGGTGCGTGCTCGCGACGCTGAATGCGTACCGGGCGCCGGGCACTCACATCCCGATCTTCGTGTAGTCGTTCGAGCTGTCCAGTCTGATCCGGTTACGAGCTGAGCTGGGATCGGACCTGCCGTTGACCTTTCTCCTCGAGGATGATCCGCTGCAGCTCGCGTCGACGACCGGACCGAGCAGTTACGACGACCTGCTGAGCCCGACCGGCCTGCGGCGCCTGTCGGGTTGGGCCGACGCAGCCGGTCTGCGCGTGCACGTCTGGACCTTCCGCGCTGAGAACGCCTTCCTGCCGGAGGACCTGCGGCGTCCCGGTCGGGATGCCGACCACGGCGACGTGGTGGCGGAGATGCGCAGATTCTTGCGGGTGGGTGTCGATGCGTTGATCTGCGACCAACCAGATCTTGCCGTGCTCGCTCGCGATGAGGTCATGGCGCGCTCGACGGGAGCGTACGGACGCCACTGACCCTGGCACAGCAGAACCCGAGAGGCTCACGTCGACCTGAGCCCCTCGGGTTTAGCGGTGTCACCGTCGTCTGGTGCGGTGGGTCAGGATTCGCCGCCCGCGTTGCCGGACGTTCCGGCGGTCACGTCGAGCAACCGGTACTTCGTCGCTGCTTCGAGCGCCTTGGACTGGTCTATCTCACCGCGGTCGGCCAGGGCCTGCAACGTCCGCACGGCCAGTGACGGGCCGTCGATGTGGAAATACCGCCGTGCCGCCGCGCGGGTGTCGCTGAAACCGAAACCGTCCGCCCCGAGTGAGTGGTAGTCACCCGGCACCCAGTTGGTGATCTGATCCTGCACCTGGCGCATCCAGTCCGACACGGCCAGGACCGGTCCGGGCGCGTCCTGCAGGCGCTGGGTCACGTAGGGCACCCGTCGCTCTTCCTCCGGATGCAGGAAGGACTGCTCGTCGCATGCCAGGCCGTCGCGCCGAAGCTCGTTCCACGACGTCACCGACCACACGTCCGCCACAACCCCGAAGTCATCCCGCAGCAGCTCCTGAGCCTCCAGGGCCCACGGCACGCCGACGCCGGAGGCGAGCAGTTGGGCGCGAGGCGGATTCTCGTCGACTTCTTCGAGGCTGCCTTCGCTGATGCGGTGCATACCGCGCAGGATGCCTTCGGCGTCCACGTCCTCCGGCTCGGCCGGCTGGCGCATGGGCTCGTTGTAGACAGTGAGGTAGTAGATGACGTTCTCCGGATCGTCACCGAACATCCGGCGGATCCCCTCCTGCATGATGTGCGACGTCTCGTACGCATATGCGGGGTCGTAGGCGACGATGGCCGGATTGGTGGCGGCCAGTAGCAGCGAATGACCATCCGCGTGCTGCAGACCTTCACCGGTGAGCGTGGTGCGGCCTGCGGTGGCACCGATCAGGAAGCCGCGCGCCATCTGGTCGCTCGCCGCCCAGATGAAGTCACCGGTGCGCTGGAACCCGAACATCGAATAGAAGACGTAGATCGGCACCATCGGGATGCCGTGCGTCGCGTACGAGGTGCCGACTGCGGTGAATGCAGACACCGATCCGGCCTCGTCGATGCCCATGTGCAGAATCTGACCGTCGGTCGACTCCTTGTACGCCAGCATCAGCTCCGCGTCCACGGACGTGTAATGCTGCCCGTGCGGGTTGTAGATCTTCGCGGTCGGGAAGAAACTGTCGATTCCGAACGTCCGTGCCTCGTCGGGGATGATAGGCACGATGTGGGGGCCGAAGTCCTTGTCCCGCATCAGATCTCGTAGTCCGCGTACGAAGGCCATCGTGGTGGCGATCTCCTGCTTGCCCGATCCCTTCTTGACCGATGCATAGGCGCCGTCACCGGGCAGTTTCAGGGACATCCCTTCGGTGCGACGACTGGGCACACCTCCACCCAGCTTGGTCCGACGCTCACGCAGGTACTGGATCGCCGGATCGTTCTCGCCGGGGTGGTAGTAGGGCGGCCGGTACGGATCGTCTTCCAGCACCTTGTCGCTGATCGGGATGTGCAGCGAATCACGGAACCCTTTGAGGTCCTCCAGCGCCAGCTTCTTCATCTGATGCGTGGCGTTGCGACCGGCGAAGTGGGTACCCAGCGAGTAGCCCTTGATGGTCTTGGCCAGGATGACGGTCGGCTGGCCATGGTGCGCCATCGCGGCCCGGTAGGCGGCGTACACCTTGCGGTAGTCGTGCCCGCCCCGCTTGAGCTTCCACCAGACGTCCTCGTCCGACCAGTCCTTGACCATCGCGCGGGTGCGCGGGTCGCGGCCGAAGAAGTGTTCCCGCACATAGGCACCGTCGTTGGCCCTGAACGTCTGATAGTCCCCGTCCGGGGTCTCGTTCATGATGTTGACCAGCGCACCGTCGCGATCTGCGGCGAGCAGCGGGTCCCAGCCGCGGCCCCAGATGCATTTGATGACATTCCAGCCGGCGCCGCGGAAGAAGGACTCCAACTCCTGGATGATCTTGCCGTTGCCGCGGACCGGGCCGTCCAGGCGTTGCAGATTGCAGTTGATGACGAACGTCAGGTTGTCCAGGCCGTCGTTGGCCGCTGTCTGCAGCAGCCCGCGCGACTCCGGCTCGTCCATCTCGCCGTCGCCGAGGAAGGCCCACACGTGCTGTTGGCTCGTGTCCTTCATCCCGCGTCCCGCGAGGTAGCGGTTGAACTGCGCCTGATGAATGGCGTTCATCGGGCCGATCCCCATCGACACCGTGGGGAATTCCCAGAAGTCGGGCATGTTGCGTGGGTGCGGGTAGGACGGTAGGCCGCGCTGGCCGTCGACCCGGTGGGACTGCTCCTGTCGGAAACTGTCCAGTTGCGCTTCGGACAGGCGTCCCTCCAGGAAGGCCCGCGAGTACATCCCGGGGGAGGCGTGCCCTTGGAAGAAGACCTGGTCGCCGCCGCCGGGGTGGTCCTTACCGCGGAAGAAGTGATTGAAGCCGACCTCGTAGAGAGTCGCCGCGGAGGCGTAGGTGGAGATGTGGCCACCGACTCCGATCCCGGGCCGCTGCGCGCGGTGCACCATCATCGCGGCGTTCCAGCGCAGCCACGCGCGGTAGCGGCGCTCGACTTCCTCATCGCCTGGGAACCACGGCTCGGCCTCTGCCGGGATGGTGTTGATGTAGTCGGTGGCCGTCAGGGACGGGACACCGATCTGCTTCTCCCTGGCGCGCGCCAGCATTTTGAGCATGACGTAGCGCGCTCGGGCCGGACCGCCCTGCTCGATGACTGCGTCGAGTGACTGCAGCCATTCTGCGGTCTCTTCGGGATCGATGTCCGGGAGCTGGCTCGGAATGCCATTCAGGATGGGACCTGCTTCTTCACGTGCCACGGGTGGCTCCTCTCAGGTGCTTAACGACCATCCTCCACCCGCCGGATCCCCGGCTCCGCACCCTGGTCGATTACTTTTGAGTAGGGACCACCGACTCGTCACTTCACAGCGCTGTGGAGGTGATCGGTTGCAAATACGGTCGGTTGCGGGTGGACTAAGCGCAAACACGCGCGATTATGGAGCACCGCATCACCGATAGTCGACCCACGGGACGGCGCAGAAAGGATGGCCCTTGAAGCAAGAGGGAGAGACGACGCTAGGCGGACGTCTCGGGTTCGTCGACGGACAGATCGTGCAGGAGATCGGTTGGGATGACGACGCCGATGTTCAGTTCCGGGAGGCTGTCGAGGCGGCCATCGGATCGCCGATCGAAGACGAAACCTTCGACGGGGTGGTCGACGCAGTGCTGCTGTGGTGGCGCGAAGGTGACGGCGACCTCATCGATGACTGCGTTGATGCGCTGGCCGGTCTCGCCGACAAGGGGTTCGTAGTTCTGCTCTCGCCGGTGAGCGGTCACCCCGACACGGTGGAGCCCGCCGATATCGAGGAAGCCGCCCAGACGGCAGGTTTGAAGGCCTCCTCCCCGCTGAAGGCGGGTGCCGACTGGATCGCCACGAAGCTGGTTCAAGGCGGGACGGCGAAGCAGCGATGAGTCACCCCACGAAATTTTCCGCAGTGCTCCGACACTTGGTAAGGACCCCAACGCGATGACCCTGCAGATTGGCGATATCGCCCCGGAATTCACCCTCAAGGACCAGTTCGGCCAGGACACCTCGCTGTCGACACTGCGCGCCGACAAGGCTGTGCTGCTGGTCTTCTATCCCTTTGCCTTCTCCGGCATCTGTACCGGGGAGCTGTGCGAGATCAGAGACGACATCTCCCGATTTGCCAACCCGGACGTGCAGGTGGTCGGCGTCTCATGCGACACGATGTACTCCCAGCGTGCCTGGGCCGATGAGCAGGGTTACGACTTCCCGCTGCTGTCCGACTTCTGGCCGCATGGTGAGGTGTCCCGCGCCTACGACGTCTTCCTCGAGCCGGCAGGTCTGGCGATCCGGGGAACCTTCCTGGTCGACACCCAGGGCGTGCTGCGCTGGACTCTGGTCAACGGTCCCGGTGAGGCACGAGACTTCGGTGGGTTCCATGAGGCTCTGACCGCGCTGTGAACCGGTTGATGTGATTCAACCGCCCCGTACGTTGCTGGGTGGTGTCAAGCTGATGTGCCTCGGGGCGGCGCTGACCCTGTTCGGCGTCGTGTTCAGTGTGCTCAACACCGGTCCGGTGCATGCGTCGATTGTGAACAGCAACACCAAGCGAGCTGTCACAGACCGGCTCACTCCGGCTCAGATCGAGACGATCTTCCACGGCAGGGTCATCACTGCCGCCGTCATCGGGGTACTCGGCGCCCTGCTGTGGGTGGCCATGGCGGTGTTCAACAGGAGGGGCCGCACCTGGGCGCGTTACGTCGCCAGCGGGCTGTGCGCGTTCTCGGTGATCAGTTTTCTCTACACCGCCTCAGCGGTGCTCTCCCAAGGTGGCGGACAGCTCGGACTGGCGGTCAGTGCGCTCAACGTCGCGATCGGCGTGGGTGCCATCGTGCTGATATGGCGTCACGAGAGTTCGGATTACTACGAGGCACGGATGAACGAGGGCGAGGTCGCAACGCAGTGATGGGACCGCGGCAGATCTTCGTCTAGGATCGGCACGCCCGATTGCTCGTGGTCAGGGGCCTGTAGCTCAGTTGGTAGAGCACCGCGTTTACACCGCGGTGGTCGTCGGTTCGAGCCCGGCCGGGCCTACCACTTCACGCGTGACACTGACCGGCACCCCCGCGACGGGGGTGCCGGTCATGCATGTTTGGCCAGACCCGCCGCGCAGGCTGGCTTCAGTGTCCGGAGACGGCGAGAATGGAATCATGACTGCTGCGGCGCAACCCCCCACGCTGAGCGATGTGCTCGAAGTTCTGGAGGGTTTCTATCCCGCCTCGAGCGCCGCGTCCTGGGACCGGGTGGGCCTCGTCACCGGTGATCCGGGCCAGCCCGTGCGCCGCGTACATTTTGCGGTCGATCCGACCCGGGCCGTGGTGCAGGATGCGATCGATGCGGGTGCAGATCTGCTCATCACCCATCACCCGTTGCTGCTGCGCGGGGTGCATTCGGTGGCCACGACGTCGGCCAAAGGCGCGATCGTCACCGCGGCGATCGTCGCCGACCTCGCGATGCTCTGCGCGCATACCAACGCTGATGTCGCCCGCCCGGGTGTCAACGACGCGCTCGCCTCGGCAGCCGGGTTGCCGGCGGATGCGCGACCCCTCTGCCACGAGGACGGATACCCGATCGGTCGGGTAGGGGAGTTGCAGGCACCTATCACGCTGCGCGAGTTCGCGACCCGGTTGGCAGCGGCGTTGCCGCCAACACCGGTCGGGGTACGTGTGGCGGGCGATCCGGACGCACTCGTGCGGACCATCGCGGTCATGGGCGGATCAGGTGACGACCGGTTCGACGAGGTCCGCGCCAGCGGTGCTGATGTCTACGTCACCGCTGATCTGCGGCATCATCCGGCCCTCGAGGCGCGCGAGGAGGCCAACGGTGGCCCTCCCTACCTCGTCGATGCGGGGCATTACGCGACTGAGCAGCTCTGGCTCGCTGCAGCGGCGTCTCGTCTCGCGGAGGCACTGCAGGCACGTATCGTCACCCACGTCTGCGATCTGCGGACCGACCCGTGGGATTTCACCCTCGGGCACTGCACAGACGGGCAGCACACAGATGGCCATCGACCGGCAGAGCAACAGGAGCGTTCGTGAAAGCTGACACCAGCCGTCAATGGCGGTTGCTGGACCTACAGAAACTCGACACGCGGTTGGATCAGATCGCCCACCGCGTCAAGAACCACCCGGTCGCCGCCCAGGCAGCGAAAGCCGAGCAGGAAGCGCAGACAGCGCGGGAGGAAGTGGTCATAGCCCGTACCGCGTTGATGGACATCGATCGCGAGATCACCCGTGCAGAGGTCGATGTCCAACAGGTCCGCGATCGCGCCACGCGCAACCAGGCACGCCTGGATGCCGGGACCGGGTCGCCGAAAGACCTGCAGGCCCTGCAGCACGAGTTGGAGGCGCTGTCCAGACGCCAGGGCGAGCTGGAGGACATCGAGTTGGAGATCATGGAGCGCGCCGAGGATCTGCGGGCCGTCGAAGGTCGCCGCGAGCAGCAGGCCGCCCAGCACGACGCAACCTTGGCCGAGCTCGTCGCACAGCGCGATGCCGAACTGACAGAGTTGAACTCCGAGCGCGAACGCATCCTGGCCGAGCGCTCGAACATCTCTGCGGGTGTCGGTCAGGACCTGCTCGACCTCTACCTGCGTATCCGTGAGCAGCGGGGTGGAATCGCAGCCGCAGCTCTGGGACAGCGGCGCTGCGGCGGGTGCGGTCTGGAGTTGGACCAGTCCGAGCTCGCGCGCATCCGTGGCGCGGTCGAGGACGAAGTCCTTCGACACGACGAGTGCGGGCGCATTCTGGTGCGTACTGCAGAGTCGGGATTGTGATCCGGTGGCGCGCGAACTGATTGTCGAAGCCGATGGCGGGTCCCGGGGTAATCCCGGAGTCGCCGGCTACGGCGCGCTGGTCAAGGACGCAGCGTCGGGGGAGTTGCTCGCAGAGCGCGCGGCGCCACTGGGCAAGGCGAGCAACAACGTCGCCGAGTACTCGGGAGTGATTGCGGGGCTGGAAGCAGCTCTGGCCATCGACCCGGGGGCGCGGGTCGCAGTGCGGATGGACTCCAAACTGGTCGTTGAGCAGATGGCTGGTCGCTGGAAGATCAAGCACGAGGATATGAAGCGGCTCGCTATGCAGGCGCAGGCTCTGGTGCGCAGTCTGCGTTCCAACGGAGGAGAGGTCAGCTGGACCTGGATCCCACGCGAGGTCAACAAGGCCGCCGACAAGCTCAGCAATGACGGTATGGACGGCCGCACGATCGTGCGGGATCTGTGGGTTGCCGGGAGCGACTCCGCCGACTTGGCCGACCCCTCCGAACAACAGAAATCAGGCCAGGATCGAGCGCCCGCCACTTCCTCGCCGGCCGCCGCGACAGACGCGACCTTGTTCGATGAGCAGCTCGTGCCGGGTCAGGTATCCGGCCAGGACGCATCTGCACCGCGGCCGTCGCCAGCATCTGCGCCCATGCGTCCCGATCCGGGTACCGCGACAACCGTGATCCTGCTCCGGCATGGCGTTACCGACTTCACGGTCAACCACCGACTCGACGGTCGCGGTGGCGCGAACCCGAGCCTGAATGCGCAGGGGCGAGCTCAGGCGGCGGCTGCAGCGCAGGAGTTGGCGCAGCGTCTGGGCGGTGTCGTGCATCTCGTGACGTCCTCTCTGTCGCGAGCCGCGCAGACCGGCGCCGCGGCCGGCGCCGCGTTGGGGGTCAGCGCCCAGGTCGACGACGACTGGGACGAGCAGCACGTAGGAGAGTGGGATGGGCTGACCTTCCCGCAGATCGAGCAGAAGTACCCGGGGCAGCTGGCTCGGATGCGGATCGAGGCAGACTTCCGCCCTGCGGGTGGCGAGTCGCACGCGGAGCTCGCCGCGCGGGTGTCGCGGGGCTTTGCCTCAGCCGTCGCGGCTGCCGGGCCGGGCGGCACAGCCGTAGTGGCAACGCATCGCAAACCCTTGATGGTGGTGTTGTCCCTGCTGCTCGGCATACCGGGTGAAACCGCCTGGATGCTGCAGGCCGATCCGGCGTCGTTGACCACGGTGCAGGTCTGGCCGGACGGTAAGGCGACTGTCGACAGTTTGAACGTCACCCATCATCTACGTCAGAGCTGACCCTGCAGTTCGGATCTCTGCGCCGGCCGGCACCTGAGGCGGGTTACTGCAGAGCGGTCATCAGCGGGCGGTGACCCGCAGAGACCACGGCTTGTTGGGTGCCGCGGCGGGCACCAGGCTCGTCTGAAAGGACGGGCTGAGGGCTGCCTGCAGCGCCTGCGGTGTGGTCGGTTCTGTCATCAGTTGGCAGATGGCGCGGGTCACCAGTCCACGGGTGTGCTTGGCGTTGTGAGTGGCGCCGGGGACGTCGATACGTACCCAGCGCAGCGCCGATGCCGGGCCGGGTGTCCACGCGGCGGCGTAGGTGCTGGAGCGGCAGTCCACGACAAGCTTGCGGCCGGCCGCTGCGGTCATCTCAGGCGCCAGGTGCGGTCGCCACCATGCGGCAAGCGGGCCGACACCGGGCAGGCTGACGCCCATGGACAGCCGGTACGGCGGGATCTTGTCGCCGAGCCGCAGGGCCCCGAATGCGGCTGACTGGATCACGATCCACCGACGTGCTCGGCGCAGTGCTGCGGCGTCGAGCGAGGCCAGGCTCAGGGCGTCGTACAGAACGCCCGTGTAGAGGCGACCGGCCGGGATTGCGGCAGCGGTGCGCAATCGCGTGTTGCGAGCGATCTCCTCGGTCAGGTTGGGGCTGACTTTGAGGACCGACGCAGCATCATTGTTGCGAGATGTCAGTTCCAGTGCGGCCAGCACTTCTGCGCGGCCTTGTGTCAGGGCTGGGAACGACAGTTCGGCGAGATCCAGCGGACGACTGCGACCCCCACCGGCAGTTTTGGACTCTGATGGTGGCAACAGGACAAGCACGAACGCAGCCTAGGTGAGGGGTGCTTGATGGGCCTGCAAGGGTGCACGGCAGATGTGTGGATAACTCGGGAAGTAGATGGGGGATGTGGATAACTATTGGTCGGAATCCCATTGGTATCAATAGAATTCGCCCTCTTGATCCCTTGTGCGCGCACCCGAACGTACGTATGATGAATACATCAGTTCGAATCATTCGGGCAGCATTTGGAAAGGGGCGGATCGTGAGTCATCCAGTCCCTGACAATGCACCCACGCCGCCCTCGCCGATCGCGCCCGCAGCTCCCGGTACGGGCGCCCGGTTGATGGGACTGTTGACAGATTTCCTCGCGTCGCTGGACGCCTGGCCGGGGGCGTGGTTCCAGCTCAGCGAAGCAGACCTGGGTGACGTGGTGTCGAACATGCTGACGGTGGTGTGCCGTGCGGAGAATGTCGCGGTGTTGACCACCGCGGAGGCCTTGACGCG
>JALYUK010000313.1 GCA_030853805.1 Actinomycetota bacterium
GGCCCCGCCACCCAGCAGGGCGTCACGTCGTTTCAGGCGCGTATGGGGTTGGCGGGGGCGGCGGGGTGGGCCCGGCAGAGGTACCGGGGAAGCCACCAAGGGCGGCCCAGGTCAGCGGTCCCACGACACCATCGGTCGCCAACCCCTTACGCGCCTGAAACGACGTGACGCCCTGCTGGGTGGCGGGGCCGAACTGTCCGTCGACCGTAAGTCCGCCGAGGCGCTGCTGCGCCACCTTCACCAGCGACCCGCTCGAGCCGTACTGCAGAACAACCACATCGGTCTGGGTGGGTGCTGCCATGGCGGGACCGGCGAGCGCCACCCCACCCACGGAAGCGACTGTTACCGCCACACCCCCGACAACCATCGTCGTGCGTGACGTCAGGGCGGGGCGGAGCGTGGCGGCCATTCCTGGCCGGCGCTTCATGTGCCTCGGGCTGAGTGTCGTCGTCATCGGTACCTCTCATGGCATCGGACCACGCGTCGGGGACGCCACGCGGCAGCAAGCAACTCTCTGCGCGATATCGCTCACCGCTGGCGGTCGCCTGCGAGTGCGACACCTGGACTATGCCGAATTTGGGGCTGGTGCGAAAGATGAGAAATCTGGGACTCATAAAACATATGTTCGAGGGTTAAATTACGTCGATGTGACTTACACGGGTGTGTTTCGTCACATTTGCCCATATTGCGGCGCTTTGCGGTTGATGGAAAAATAGCCACGCAATCGGAACGAGTCCTTTTCGAACAAAACGCCGAGCGAAATTCGATGTGAAAGATGTCCGCATCGTGAGATGAAACACGACAAAACCCCACCAGTAGCGCCCCGCGGCACGTCACGAAAAAAGCCCGACCCCCATGAGGGTCGGGCTTTTCGGTGAGTGTGAAGAACTGTGACTCAGACACGACCGAAGTAGTGCGAGCCCCAGATCTGATGCACGTGGATGCGCGTTCCCGGCTTCGCCGAGTCGATGATCTGGTTGTTTCCGACATAGATACCGACGTGGTGGGCGGGATAGCCGAAGAAGACGAGGTCGCCGGGCCTGGGGGTGGAGACGCGTTTGGTGGCCCCTGCCTGCTGGTCAGCGGTGCGCGGCAGCGAGCGCCCGACCTGGCGGTAGACATAGGAGGTGAATCCGGAGCAGTCGAAGCCTCGGGGGGTGGAACCACCCCAGACGTAGGGAACACCGGTGTAACGCTTTGCAATGGTCACCACGTTCGAGGTGGCGGCCGGCTTGCTGGGCTTGGTCGCAGTCGGTGCGCCGGGGAAGCCGCCGAGCGCACGCCAGGTGTTCGGCCCGACGTAACCATCGCGCGCCAGATGCCTCATCCGCTGGAAGTTCTTGACGGCGTGCAGAGTTCGAGCATCGAACCGCGAGGTCTGCGGGATGTTCAGCCGCTTCTGCACCACCTTCACGTAGTACCCGGTCGAACCGCTGTGCAGCACGACGACGTTGGTGGACGCAGAGGCGGAGGTGGCGGTCACCAGGTCTGCTGCGACCAGACTCGGCACGATCACGGCCGCACCGATGCCGATGGCGGCACCGCGACGGGAGATGGCGGCGAACACTCGGTTCGGCTCGTTCTGCAAGTGGCGGGGGGCGTAGGAACCCATGGAGGACAATCCTTCAACGGTCGGCGACGGGCGGCCGGACGATCACGCACTTACGCCCGTGGGCGTCCGGTGTGCCGAGCTCAGAACCCCCGTACTGAACCGCGGCACAACGACTATGCACCAGATCGGGCCAGAGGGAAATCTGCCCAGGTCGGTGAGGCATATCTCACCAACGCTGAGTCGCGGCTGAGTAGACCAACTCGCCGTGATCATTCCGTTACCAACCCCTGGAATAGCGGGCCCACAGCCATTTATATTGGTTTTCAAAGCATCCCACTTCGACCATTCGATATTGGCTCACCCGATCGTCTTACATTGTGGACAGTTGGAGTCTCGTAGGCTGTCATTCATGCAGTCCAGCGACACCAGGACGATTCTGCGCCTGGCAGTTCCGGCGCTGCTGTCCCTGATCGCTGAGCCGTTGTTCCTGCTCGCCGACTCCGCCATCGTGGGTCACCTCGGTATCGACCCACTGGCCGGTCTGGGGGTGGCGAGCGCCGTACTACTGACCGCCGCCAACATCTTCGTTTTCCTCGCCTACGGAACCACCTCTCTCGTCGCGCGGTGGGTCGGAGCGGGGCGGCCGGACGATGCTCTCGGCGCCGGTCTGGACGGGATGTGGCTCGCGGTCGGCGTCGGCCTCCTCACGGCCGCCCCTGTCGCGATCTTCGCTGGGCCGCTGTGTGGAGTGTTCGGCGCGGACGCCGCGATCCTGCAACAGGGCACCGTGTATCTGCGGATCAGCGCGCTCGGCATCCCGGCCATGCTGGTCGCACTGGCAGCTACCGGGGTCCTGCGTGGCTTCCAGGACACGGTCACGCCCCTGGTCGCGACCACGATCGGCTTCACCGCCAACCTGGTCCTGAACCTGCTGCTGGTCTATCCGGTCGGGCTCGGGATCGCCGGGTCGGCCTGGGGCACGGTCATCGCGCAGTGGGGGATGGCCGCAGGTCTGAGCGCTGTGGTCCTACATCGGGCAATGCACAGTGGTGCGCACCTGTCCCCCAGGGCTGCCGGGGTGCTGCGCGCCGCCCGGCACGGCGTCCCCCTGCTGATCCGCACGCTGTCGCTGCGTGCTGTCCTGCTCCTGACGACCTGGTGCGCGGCCGCTCTCGGACCTTCGTCCCTGGCTGCCCACCAGGTCGCGATGACCGTCTTCGGGTTCCTCGCGTTCGTGCTGGATGCCCTGGCGATCGCCGCTCAGTCGCTGACCGGCGCGGCCCTGGGGGCTGGGGACACCGCACTGGTTCGCTCCCGCACCCGGTTGATGGTGCGCTGGAGCATCGCGGCAGGCGTCGGCGCCGGAGCTCTGCTCGCCGTGACACATACGGTGCTTCCGCTGCTCTTCACGACAGCACCACAGGTTCGAAGCGCGCTCGGCGGGGCACTTCTCGTCATCGCGCTCCAAGCCCCGATCGCCGGCGTCGTGTTCGTGCTGGACGGCGTCCTCATCGGAGCGGGCGACGGGCGGGCGCTGGCCATCGTTCAGACCGTGCTGCTCGCTCTGTACATCCCGCTGGCGGTGGCCATCCATGAGCAGGCAGCCGCGCTGGCCGGCCACGGGCCGCGCGTAGCGGTCATGGTGTTGTGGGCCGGGTTCTCCCTCTTCATGCTCGCCCGCCTCGCGTTGCTGTCGATCCGGGCACGCAGCGACCGCTGGCTGGTCGCCGGGGTCTGAAGGTAACCGGCCCTGGTGCATCGGGCGCCCGAACAACGGCACCCAGGGCTGACAGCTAGGGTGAGTTGATTCCGTTGATCGCCGAAGGAGATCCATTACACATGTCGATTTCACTGAACAAGGGCGGGGCGATTTCACTCGCCAAGGAAGCCCCCACACTCACCACCGTTCTGGCAGGGCTGGGATGGGATCCGCGCACCACGACCGGTGCCGAGTTCGACCTGGACGCCTCGGTCCTCGTATGTGACGCCAGCGGGCGTTGCATCGACGACTCGTGGTTCATCTTCTACGGCCAGTTGCGCTCACCAGGCGACGCCATCGTCCATGAGGGCGACAACCGCACCGGGGAGGGCGAAGGGGACGACGAGTCGGTCAAGGTCGAGTTGGGGGCACTGCCCGCGAACGCCCAGCGGATCGTCTTCGTCGTGTCGATCCACGACGCCGAGGCACGCGGCCAGAACTTCGGACAGGTGCAGAACGCGTTCATCCGAATGGTCGACGCGAAGTCCGACCGCGAGATCGTCCGCTACGACCTCGCCGAGGACTACTCCACCGAAACCGCAATGCTCTTCGGTGAGCTCGTGCGCGAAGGCACCGACTGGCAGTTCCGCGCCACCGGTCAGGGCTATGCGGGCGGCCTGGCGGCCGTTATCAAGAGCTTCGGTCTCACCGTCGCCTGAGTTCGCTCACCCCTGCGCAATTACTGAAAACGATTCAGCCCCGCAACCGTGACGGTTGCGGGGCTGAATCGTTGATGAGCGTGTTACTTGGCCGCGACAATGTCCAGTCGCAGCTGTGCCTGAACCTCGGGGTGCAGACGAACCTGCACCTCGTGACCGCCCAGCGCGCGAATCGGCGACGTCACCGAGACGGTGCGCCGATCGATGGGGCCCGCACCGGCGGCCTTGACCGCGTCCGCGATGTCGGCGCTGGTGACAGCGCCGTACAACCGACCAGCGCTACCTGCGCGAACCGGGACGGTGACGGTCGCCGACTCCAGACGGGTCTTCATCGTCTGCGCGTCCTCGAGCGTCTTGACCGCACGGGTCGCCCGGGCACGCACGATCGAGTCGACCTGCTTCTGGCCGCCCTTGGTCCACTGCATTGCGAGGCCACGCGGGAGTAGGTAGTTACGGCCGTAGCCGTCCTTGACCTGCACCACGTCGCCGGCCACGCCGAGCTGGGTTACTTCATGAGTGAGGATGAGCTTCATATCCGTTTCCCTTCCGCTCAGCGTGCTGAGCTGGAGTAGGGCAGCAATGCCATCTCACGGGCGTTCTTGACGGCCGTGGCGATGAGGCGCTGCTCTTGGACGGACACTCCGGTCACCCGACGTGCGCGGATCTTCCCGCGATCGCTGATGAACTTGCGCAACAGCGCGGTGTCCTTGTAGTCGATGTTCTCGACCTTCGCCGCCTTGAGCGGGTTGGCCTTCTTCTTGGGCTTGCGTACTACTGGCTTAGCCACCGTGGTGCTCTCCTTCGTGAGAGCCCGAAACGCATCAGCGCTCGGGATGGTTGAAGTGAATGAACTGGTGTGACAGGTGGTGCAGGAATAGAATCCAGCGGTCTAAAAAGGTGGTTCGTCGTACGACGGGCCGGTGTTCCAGCCGCCGCCCTGACCACCCTGGCCATTTTGGTTACCGGAGTTGCCGCCGTTGCCCTGACCGGAGTTGCCGCCGTTGTTGGGCTGGCCTCCGGATGGAGCCGAGTTGCCGCCGGTTGCCCATGGGTCATTGGCCGGCGCATCGCTGCCGCCACCCTGACCTGAATTACCGCCGAAACCGCCTTGGCCACCGGAGTTGCCTTGGCCGGAGTTGCCGCCGAAGCCGCCACCCCGCCGCCGCCACCGCGCTGGGTTTTGTTGACCTTTGCCGTTGCGTACTTCAACGAAGGGCCGACTTCTTCGACGTCCAACTCCGTTGCAGTGCGCTTCTGGCCGCTTTCCTTGTCGTCCCACGAGCGGGACTTGAGCCGACCAGAGACGATGACCCGCGAACCACGGGTCAGCGACTCTGCGACGTTCTCTGCCGCGTCTCGCCAGATGGCGCAACGCATGAAAAGGGTTTCGCCGTCCTTCCACTCGTTGCTCTGCCGATCGAACTGCCGGGGCGTAGAAGCCACGGTGAAGTTCGCTACGGCAGCGCCCGAGGGAGTGAAACGCAGTTCGGGATCAGCGGTCAGGTTACCGATGACGGTAATAACGGTTTCGCCAGCCATGGTGTGTTCTCTGCTTCCTGTCGTCTAACTCATCGAGTTGGTTACGAGGAGTCGTCTCAGGCGTCGGCGCGCAGGAGCTTGGTGCGCAGAATCGACTCGTTCAGGCCGAGCTGACGGTCCAGCTCCTTGGCCGTCGCGGATTCAGCCGTCATGGTGACAACGGCGTAAATGCCTTCGGACTTCTTCAAGATGTCGTAGGCAAGCCGACGTCGGCCCCACAGGTCGATGTTGTCGACGGTGCCGCCGTCTTTGGTGACAACGGTGAGGAACTTGTCCAGCGAGGGCTGGACGGTGCGCTCATCGAGCTCGGGGTCGAGGATGATCATCAATTCGTATTGACGCATAAGTGAACCCACCTCCTTTGGTCTCAAGCGGTCACGGTCTCTCCGTGACAGGAGGGTTGCAGCGTCGTCGCCACGCCATCACCCGGAGCACCATTTCGTTACGAACCGGTG
>JALYUK010000345.1 GCA_030853805.1 Actinomycetota bacterium
CATCCACGGCCACCGACAACAACCCCTCCCCACCGGAGGTGTCCTGCAACGCCGCGACCAATGACCGCGTCCGCGACGCAACGCGCACCAACGGCGTCCCAGCTAATCCGGCCCTCTTTGAAGCCATTACCACTCCTCGCATTACATGTATTAATGCATACAATAGCTCAGTAATGTTGAAAGTCAAAGCCCTCCCCCAGTCGGTACGCAACCTTGCGCGAGCACGAACGTCGGATGTTGTCCGATCGATGGCGTTGACGACGCGCCTCGACGTCTCGTGAACAAGCCGGACAGTCATCTCGGGCTCGGGCTGCGCGGCAGTCGAAAGGCTAGAAACGTTATAACGTTTAAACACCGGGACGTTAGAACGTCTAGGTGCAAGCCATTTTGGGTATGGAATGGGGAGAGACGCTGATGGAGAAGGCTCGGCGCCACCCTGGATAAAAGCAGACGTTACAACGTTAAAAAGTTGTAACGCTAGAAACAAGAGGTTTGAACGTTTTGCATGAATGTGCGTCCGATCCGATCCGATCCGATCCGATCCGACGTAACGAAGGGCCGCGGTAGCTCCTGACTTCAGCTTCGCCAGCGTTACAACGGCACAACGTTTTAAAGTTGTAACGTTGTAACGCTTCCTACCCGTACCTGACTTGGCCCATCATGCGAAGGCATGGCTGCTGTTTGGAGGGTGACTCATTCCCCGTCCCGCCGACACGCGGGCGTTACAACGTTCGAGAGTTCTAACGTTAAAACGTAATAACGTTAGAACATGGTGAATATTTGCGTGGTCGGATCCCGTAAAGGGGGAGTGGGCAAGAGCACGGTGGCGTACGAACTCGCTCACCTGCTTGATGCGGTGCTGCTCGATCTTGAATGGGATGGGGGAAGCGTCAGCCGGAAGTGGGGATACCGCGCTGAGGACCGGGTATCTGATCCGCTAATGGCAGCGATCAACCACCAGCGAACCCCGCGCCCTCTGAAAGGGTGGCGCAAGCCTGACCTGGTGCCCGGGAGTCCGGATCTGATTGATGCAGGGGTTGGTTCTGAGCAATGGGCTGATCTGGTTACCGCATGGGCTGCGGAGTGGGGTAGAGACTGGGTGATTGTGGACACCCATCCGGGGGCCTCGGAGTCTGCGCATGGGGCAATGTCGATTGCAAATGTGATTTGCGTTCCCACCGCACTTCGGACAGGTGATCTGGATGGCGCAGAGCAGATCGTGAAGGAGATGGGGGACTACCCGATTGTGCTAGTCCCCAACATGATTCACCGGGTGCCGCCCGCCGCCGAGTTGGCCCGCCTTGAGCGGATTGTGCGTGGAACCCCAGTACGTGTTGGACCCCCGATTCCATATGTTCAAAAGATCGAAACCCGGAAACGACGGATGGCCATGACTGCCGAAAACCCTTCCCCGAAGTACCTTGACCGAGCAGTAACGGCATACCGCGAGCTGGGCGACTACGTGAAGGAATACACCTCATGAGCGGCGATGGACTTGCGGCACTTGCCGCTCAGCGGGAACTGGCGAGAACCTCCTCACGTCGAGTCCCGCCACCGCGGCACGCGCCGAAACCGCTGCCTACTAATTCGACGGAAGCCGTGACTCTCCCCTCGCCGGAGGTTGTAGGTCAACAACTGCCGGTGGCGCTAACCCCTCAAGTGTCAGCTCGAGCGGGTAGCGAGGCAGAGCCTTTGACCCGTTCCACGATCTATCTCGACGTGGCATCAGACACCTGGTTGGAGGACGTCGCGCTCACAGCCCGACGCAGCACACCTCGCGCTGATGCTCCGCGCAGCGCTGTTGTCAGGCTCGCCCTTGAGCATCTACGGACTCAGATGACGTCCGACCAGGTTGTCGAGCAGCTACGTGCCCGTGTCGCAATGGCGCCTGGTCGCCCTGGCCGCAAACGGCTCTAAGCGATCGGGCGCGCCTCTCGTCCAATGGGTGCCCCTTTGATGTTAGTGCGCTTGGTGGTAGGCGTCTTGGACGGTTTGGGGGATGCGTCCTTTGTTGTTGAGGGTGTATCCGTGTTCGCGGCCCCATGCGCGGATGGTGCGTAGCTGTTCGGGGTCAACTCGGGCCGCTGGGTGCTGGCTTGGGCTATTGCGACGGGCCGGGCGAGCTGAGCGGGTCGTGCGAGCGACTGCAATCCAGGGCGCGAAAGCGTCGCGTAGTTGTTGCGCGTGGTGATCGTTCAGGTCGATTTCGTGGTCGATATCATCGACCCCGAATTGGATGGTGTGGGTTGCTTCGCTGTTGTCAAGGTCGTCCTGGAAGAGGACAACGACGCGCTGTGCCATACGGGGTTGCTCATTTCACGTGGGGAGGAGGTGCGGTGACCGGCCGCGCCGGCACCGATGGTTGCTTCCCCTGAGGGTATCGACCCTCACCCAGGGCGATCTTATGAAGTGGTGAGGACGGATGAACCGACTGGGGGAGGATGGCGGTACTACCC
>JALYUK010000245.1 GCA_030853805.1 Actinomycetota bacterium
GAGGCCAGGTCACGTGCGTGCAAGACGAGCAACCGGCGGGCAGCTGGGTAGCGAATCGGCCTCGTTGTGAGGTGGGCCGTCGTCGCCGCTCAGCAGGCTTTCGAACGCTAGCTCTGCGGCTCCCACCAGTGTCGGTTCCGTTAGGGAGCCGTGGGTAAGCAGGACGGGGCGTGAGGTGTCAGCTACCGCTGCCTGAGCGATGGCTTCTTGGATGACGTCTCTACTGTGTGACAGCACATCAGCCAGATGGCCGGTAAATACCACCATTTGCGGGTCTAATAGGTTGATCAGGTTCCGGGTCCCGATAGCGAGGTGGTGCGCCACCTTGTTCACCGCCCGCAGGGCCGCGGGGTCCCCTGCGGTGGCCGCGGTGAATAGCTGGGGAAGGGTTCGCAAAAGCAGCCCTTCTGCGCGGGCTGCGGTCAGTAACGCAGCTTCCCCGGCGTACTGCTCGAGGCAGCCGCGTCGGCCGCAGTGGCAGAGCACGCCGTGTGGGTCGATGCACATATGGCCGATCTCTCCGGCGTATCCACGCTCGCCTTGTAGTGGCAAACCTGCTGAGATGATGCCGCTTCCGACGCCGACCCGTCCGATGATGCAGATCATATTGTCGTACCCCATCGCCGCACCCCGCTGGTGCTCTGCGAGGGCCGCGAGGTCACCGTCGTTGCCGCATCGCACTGGAACATCAAAGACTTTCCTGAGCAGGGCACCAAACGGCACATCGTGCCACCCTAGGTTTGGTGCGTTCAGGACGTAACCATCGCGTGAGCGGACCATGCCTGGCACGCCCACGCCGATGCCCACACAGATGCCGCCTGCGAGCTCTTGAGCAAGCTCGGACGCGACCTGACCCAGTCGCTTGACCACGGGGCCTGGCCGAGTGGATGAGCCTTGATGGTGCCAGGTGCGGCGAGCCAGCATTTGCCCGCCCAACCCGATGGCTGCCACCGTGGCGGTCTGCACGTCTACGTCCACGGCCAGCCCATACACCGCGCGTGCCGACGTCGTCACGAGGTGAGAGGGCCGACCCGCACCGGACTGGACGGCGTTGCTGCGGTGCTGGGTGACCATGCCCTGATTGGTAAGTTCGGCGACCAGGGCCGCGATCGTGCTGCGATTGAGACCGGTGACCTCTACTAACTCGCTTCGAGTCAGTTCGCTGCGCTGGTGTAGATGACGCAGGACCAGGCCGAGATTGTGCTGCCGGATCTGCTCGGGACGGGCGGCGGTTCGCTGGGCGACCACCGCGATTCAGCCGATTCCGGTAGACCCCGCGCGTCGGCGGGACAGTGCATCCACGGTCGCGGCGAGGGCTAGCACGATCCCGGTCACGATGGCTTGGTAGGCAGCGTTGTTCTTGCCCTGCAGCAAGTCGGACATGCCGTTGATGATCACGGCCACGACCAGGCCGCCGATCAGGGCATCGGTGATCTTGCCTTTTCCACCGAAGAGGCTGGTGCCACCGACGACGGCAGCACCGACGGCGAGTAGCAGGGTGTTTCCATTACCGGTCTGCTGGCTGACGCCGTACTCCGAACCGAGCACGATTCCGGAGACCATTGCCAGCACCGATCCGATGACGAAGACCGAGACCCGCACGGCGTCCACGCGGATACCGGCCCGTCGCGCGGCCTCGTCGTTACCGCCGACGGCGTAGATGTGTCGCCCGTAGCGTGTGCGGTTGAGGATGAAGCCGAGGAACACGACCAGGGCCAGTACCAGTGGGACGACCCATGGGACACCCTGCAGGGTGGGGGCCTTGGTCTGGACGAGTTGACCGCTGGCTGTCTGGGTGATTCCTGGGGCAGCACCCGAGTTCTGGTTGATGTTCAGCAGCGCGGTGGCTCCGAACACGATGACGGCGCAGCCGATGATCTTCGCGGCAACCACGACCGACGGCTCGACCGGCAACCCACGTCGGCGACGGGCGATGACGCGGCGCAACTGGGCAGCAGCGAATCCGGCCACGATCAGCACCGCTATGACCCAGCCGAGCCAGACTGGCATCAGTGAGTTCTCGAGAGCATCGAGGGTCTTGTTGTTATAGGACAACGCGCCGGAGGCGCCCGTGGTGTTCACAATCAGGATGACTACGCCCTGCAGAGCGAGGAAGAGCGCCAAGGTGGTCACGAATGACGGAACGCGCACTTTGGTCCGCATCCAACCGATGAAGAGGCCGATAACGGCGCCGGCGGCCAAGGCCACCAGGCAGGCAAGAGGCCATGGCCAGCTTTTGGACAGCAGTACCGCGACGATCGAGGCGCCCACTCCTGAGGTCACACCAGCGGACAGGTCGATCTCGCCGAGCAGGAGGATGAAAACGACTCCCATGGCGAGCAGCACCCCGGGCGCTGCCTGCGTGATGAGGTTCGACAAGTTGCCCAAAGAGAAGAATGCGGAGTCGACGACGGAGAAGACGGCCACCAGCACGATGAGGGCTCCGACGGCAGGTAGCGACCCCATGTCGCCGCCGCGCACGCGCCGGATGTAGGCGGAGAAATACGATCGCAGGTCTTCGTCCGAGCCCTGCGCGATGTCCGTGGCTGCGGGTGTGAGGTCGCTGTCGGTCGTGGTCATGATGCTGCTCCTAGCGGCTTGGCGGCGCTCAGCCCAATATCACCGGATCGTCCCGAGGTGATCAGCTCGACAATCTGGGTCGAGGTCACCGAGGCCGTCTCGACGGTGGCTGCCAGTTGACCGAGGTACAGGGCAGAAATCCGATCTGCCACCTGCATGACGTCATTCATATTGTGCGAGATGAGGATGACTGCAACGCCTTGGTCTGCCAGGCGCCGGACCAGCTGCAGTACCTGTTCGGTCTGTGCGACTCCGAGGGCGGCCGTGGGCTCGTCCAGGATGACGAGCTTTGCCTTCCAGAGCACTGCTTTGGCGATGGCTACGGTCTGTCGCTGCCCACCGGACAGGCTGGATACCCGCTGTCGCACCGAGGACAGGGTGCGCACAGAAAGCGAAGCAAGCGCCTGGGAAGCTGCGAGCTCCATCGAATCTTCGTCCATGATTCGTGAGTGGACCTCCTCGCGACCGAGGAACATGTTCTGGACGACGTCTAGGTTCTCGCACAGAGCGAGGTCCTGGTAGACGACTTCGACGCCCAGTGCCGAGGCGTCGCGCGGCCCGTGCACCGTGATGTGCCGACCCTCGAAGAGGTATTCGCCGGAGTCGATCGAATGAGTGCCACCGATGCACTTGACAAGGGTGGACTTGCCGGCCCCGTTGTCGCCGACGAGGGCTGTGACCTCGCCGGTCCGGGCCTCGAAGTCGACACTCTTCAGGACGTGGACAGCACCGAAGCTCTTGTTGATTCCGCGGAGTTGAAGAATCGGCTCCGTCGATTCAGCGGCCGGGGTGCTGGGTGAGGTGGAGGAGTGTTCAGGCATCTGTGCTCCTGGGGGCAGGACCGTCGGCCGTGCGCGAGGCACGACCGACGGCTGTTCCCGAGTTGATCCGGGTGATGACGTGGACGAAGAGCCGCCTCAGGCGGTCGTCATTGTGTGCCTACTTGACGCCGTTCTTGGTGCACATGGCTGCGTAGCTACCTGTGCAGACCGAGGCCTTCGGGGTGTATCCGTCGTTGATCGGCTTCGCGACGTTGGCCTTGGTGATCGCGATCGGTGTAGCGAGGATAGACGGCACCATGCGGCCGGTCTGGGTGTCCTTGACCGTGGCAGTGGTCTTAGGCAGTTTGCCCGTGGCCAGCTGCGCCGCAGCATCTACTGCGGGGTATGCCTCACCGACGGACGGCTTGTAAATGGTGAAGCACTGGTCCCCGGTCATGAGCCGTTGCAGACCCTGGACTGTTGAGTCCTGACCGGACACCGCGACCTTGCCATTCTTCTTCTGCTTCGTCAGGTCCGTAACCACGGGGCCCGCCATACCATCATTGGCGACCATGACAGCGTTGATGTTCGGGTTTTTCTGCAACATCGAGGCAAACGTGATGCCAGCCTGAGTGTTGTCCCAGTTAGCAATCGACTGGTCGGCCTTCTTCGTCCAGCCCTTCTGAGTACTCAGCACACTGTTATAACCCTGCGCGAACAAGGTCGCATTGTTGTCCGTCGGAGCACCGTTCAGTTCGACATAGTTGACCGCCGACTTGCCCTTGACCTGCGAGCACGACGCGAGGGTCTGGCCCTGCAGCTTGCCAACCGCCACGTTGTCGAACGACACGTAGAGGCTAGCGGTGCCACCGAGCGTCAACCGGTCGTAGTCGATGGTGAGGATGCCCTTCGACTTCGCCTTCGCCTCGATCTTCGCTGCCGAGGCCGAATCGAGGTTGACCAGCATCAAAACCTTGACGCCATTACTCATCATCGAGTCGGCAATGGTCGCCATCTGAGTAGCGGAGTTGTTAGCGTTCTGGATGTCGCAGGTCAACTTGTCAGTGGTGCAGCGCTGTTTCAGCGCGGCGGGGTCGGTGGAGATCCACCGGTTCGACGTCGTGCGGTCCGGCAGAATGATCCCCACCTTCGCGCCCTTTCCGTCGATCGCAGTCGAGCTTCCGCCAGCAGCCGAGGACGAAGATGAGGACGAGGAGCTTCCCGTCCCTGCCGAAGAAGAAGACCCCGCTGACGTTGTGGACGAGCCGGAACCTCCGGAGCTGCCACCACAAGCGGACAAAGCCAGTGCGCCTACTGCCGTGACAGCCGCAACGCCCAACGCGCCTTTGCGCATAGAAATCACCTTTCTCAGGGACGTGGCACCCGGGAAGGCCGCCACTCAAATTGTTGTGCGTTGCAACATATCCTCCATCATGTGAGGTGCGCCACTGCTGATGCCAAATTGTGATGTTTACAAAGGTCGGTGCAACGCATCAACGCCTCGAAAAGTGATCGTGGCACCCACGGGTCCGAAGTGCTCAACTCGGACGACACCATGTAGGGCAGTTCGATTACATTCGAAACCCCGATGAGCTGGGCGATCGACTTCCCAGTGACGTTCCCTATTCGAAGGTCTGACCAGTGTGATCCTGGCCAGCCCGGCCCTGGACTTCTCGCTGACCGACTCCTGCGTCGTGGCGCCCCTCTTCCACCACGTCATCGTCGGCACCACGATGTTCGCAATGTTCTCTTCCGGTGTGGCCCAAGTTCATTGATCGAACGCTGGATGGACCCACTTTCGGCCGTGCCCGTCTCAGCGCAACGCCACGCCATCACCTATCCGCGCGACCTCTTAGCTCAGTGTCCTGGGGTGATGACACCGGTCTCGTAGGCCAGGACGACGGCTTGGATACGGTCTCTTAGTCCGAGTTTGGTCAGGATCCTGCCGACGTGGATTTTCACGGTCCCTTCGGACAGGAACAGGTCGCTGGCGATCTCTTTGTTTGACCGCCCGCGGGCCAGTTGCTCGAATACTGTTTGTTCGCGTTCGGTGAGTTCGCTCAGTGGTGTCTTCGTTGGCCGGTTTGGTGTGGGGTCGGGCAGTCTGGCGGCGAATTGGTCGAGTAGTCGCCGGGTGATGCTCGGTGCGATGATGGCGTCTCCGGCGGCGATCGTGCGGATCGCGGCGAGTAGGTCTGCTGTGGGGGCGTCCTTGAGGAGGAAACCACTCGCCCCTGATCGCAGACCGGCGATGACGTATTCATCGAGGTCGAAGGTCGTCAGGATCAGCACCCGCGAGTGTGGGGTCTGGGTGACGATCCGCGCGGTGGCTTCGATGCCGTCCATGCCGGGCATCCGGACGTCCATCAACACCACGTCGGGGCGCAGGGCTGCGGCCATCGTGATCGCTGATCGGCCCTCGGCCGCTTCGCCGATCACGTGCAGGTCCT
>JALYUK010000368.1 GCA_030853805.1 Actinomycetota bacterium
GCGTTGAGCTTCAGACCCGCGCGCACCATCGCAACGGCCTGCATCGGCTTGTTCGATGAGCGCGGCAGACACGGTGCGGACGCATCCCCCCATTGACGGACGACGCCAGAATCGGCGTCGGTGATCACTGCACACCCGTGATGCACCGATTCGACGAATCCGTTTCGTAGGACGTGCGCCACCACGGGCGCACCGGACAAGGCTTGGACCGAACTCACCCGAGCCACGATAGGCGGCGCGTCCAATCGCCTTCCGCCACGTCTGTCGCTACGGGGCCGGAGCCCGGAGAGCAGAACTCCCCGCCGCACCGTTCAACGGGTGCGGCGGGGAGTCCGATCTGGTTGCGTGAATCAGCCGCCGTCAGGTGCGGCGCACTATCGACGATCCTGGATCGATCAGGCGTTGCTGCCGGTGGTCGGGGCAGGGCTGGTGCCGGCCGGGGTGGCGTTAGACGAGGTACTGGCGGCCGGGGTGCTGGCGGCCGAGGTGCTGGCCGGCGCCGCAGTCTTCGCAGCGGGAGCGGCGGCCGTGGCGGGGCTAACCGTCGCCTTGGTGGCGGTCGCCTTGGTGGTCGTCGCCTTGGTGGCCGTCGCCTGGACGGTGGCGCTCTTAGTCGGTGTCGCCTTCTTGGCCGTCGTCGCCTTGGTCGCGGTCACCTTGGTGGCGGCGCTCTTGGTCGGAGTCGCCTTCTTGACAGTCGTCGACTTCGTGGCAGTCACCTTGGTCGGTGTTGCCTTGGCAGCGGCGCTCTTGGTCGGAGTCGCTTTCTTGACAGTCGTCGATTTCGTGGCGGTCGACTTCGTCGCAGCCTTCTTGGGACCAGGCTTCTTTGCGGTCGGCTTGGCGTTGCCTTCCTTGGCGGCAGCGCTGCGCTCGTCACGCTCGGCGGCCCGGCTCAGACGCGAGCTCTCCCTGGCCACCCTGGATGCGGCCTCAGAAGCAGCACGGGCAACTTCCTTGCGACCGGCGAATACCGCGGACTTCGCGTTAGAGGTGGTGTCCTCGGCCGTCTTACGCGCCTGCTTACGGACGTCGTCAGCCTGCTTGCGGACGCCGTCGGCCTGCTTGCGTACATCGTCGGCCTGCTTACGAGCGCGGCCGGTGAGGGTGTCCGCCTGAGCCTGCAGCTTCTTGCTGGCCGGCTGGTTCCGCAGGTCTTCCACGACCTGCTGACCACGGGAGACCAGCTCGTTGTAGGAACTCTCCAGGTCGTTCTGCACCTGGCTGTAGGTGGTGGTTGCCGTCTGCGGCAGCGCCTCGATCTGGGCGACGAGGTCGTTGACGGCGGCGGTCAGCCGGGACTGGGTCTCGGCCAGTCGGGCCTGCACGGCCTTGGGGGCAGCCTCGTTACGTAGTGACTCGGCGCGCTCGCCGGCCTGGTCCAGCAGCTCGAGCACATTGGCCACCGCAGCATCTGCGGCACCGACAAGTGCGTAGAGGGGGGTGTTGTTCTCGGTCTTCTTCGATGACTTGCCAGCCATGATTCGTGCCTTTCTGTTCGGAGCTCTTGGAAACGCTCTACAAGGTGTGCAAAAATTTTCTGGAGATCAGCGCGATGCCTGGGGTTCGTCGTCGACGAACGAGGCGTAGAGGTCCAGCAGCACTGAGCGCTGCCGGTCGGTCAGCAGCGGATCGGTCCTGATCGCGCTTCGGACGTCCAGTGCGCTGCGTTCGCCCCCGGACGGATCTGCATCCAGCAGTCCCGCGTGGACGTACAACTGCTCGGCGGAGATGCGCAGGCCCTTGGCGAGGGACTGCAGGATCTCACCGCTGGGCTTCTTCAGGCCGCGTTCGATCTGCGACAGATACGGATTACTGATCCCGGACCGCTCGGCGAGCTGCCGAAGGGACAGCTGCGCCTGTTGACGTTGTTCCTTCAGGAACCCGCCCAGATCACTGACAGGGCTCGGTTTCATGACTTCATTATGCTTGCTGTGGTTAGCGGGATGCAAGCTGGAGCAAGCGTGATACTACTCACAAGTAGCAAAGGGAATTACTCACGCCTGCCCACTCCTACGGGGTGACGATCACCGTCTGCGCCGCTGCGCACTCCCCCGACACCAACTCGACATCGACCGGGGTGTTGCGCTTGATCAGCGCCAGCGCGATCGGGCCGTCCTCGTGATGACGGACGACTGTGGTCAGGTGCCCGACCGGCCGCTCGGTTCCCGGCACGTTCAACGCGTCCCCCGCCTCGGGCAGCACATGCCCCGAACCGTCCAGGTGCAGGAAGACCAGGCGCCGTGGGGGGCGGCCCAGGTTGTGTACCCGCGCCACGGTCTCCTGTCCGCGATAGCACCCCTTGTGCAGGTGCAGGGAAGTGCGCAACCAGTCCAGCTCATGCGGGATGGCCCGGTGGTCGGTGTCGGCCAGCAGTCGCGGGCGCCAGTCCGCCACCCGTAGCGCCTCCGCCGCCCACATGCCGGCCAACGGCCGGTCGGCGATGACCTCGCTGGCACGCTCGCGCGGCACGATCAGCTCTCGCCAACGACGACCCTGGGCCGGATGGGGAGCAGCACCGGAGTAGGAGGCGGTGTCCGGGCCCATCGTCGGCCACGGATCGACCCAGACCAACGTGCCGTCTGCCGCAAACTGCTCCGCGCTGCCCGGCGCGTCCGATATTTCCCCGTACTGCGCGTAGTCGGCGCTGACGTCCTCGACCTGTACCCGAAGCATGAACTGCATCGACGTCAGCCACTGGGTGAGCGCCGGGGCCGTACCAGGTTCGACGCCCAGCCACACCGCCGAACCGTCGTCAACGACATGCAGCGCGTGCTCGACGCGCCCGTGCGGGTCCAGGACGAGGGTCTCGGTCGCTACGTGTGGCGCCAGGTCTTTGAGCCATTGAGTGGTCATCGAGTGCAACCAGGTGAGGCGGTCGGCCCCACTGATCCGAACCAGCCCGCGGTGCGACAGGTCCACCAGCCCTGCTCCGCTGACCAGCAGCCGCTGTTCGGTCATCGGATCGCCGTAGTGCGCAGGCACACCCGCGTCCACACCGTGTCCCTCGACCGCGCCGGAGCGTGCCATTGCGGGGTTCGCCCATGTCGTACTCACCTGTTCGACAGTACGCCGGAGCGCGCGGACCGCGGAATTTCGCGGTCCTCGCGGTGGCGGCCTGTCAGCCTGTGCTCACTGCGGGCCCACCTACACTGACCGCCATGACGCAGGAGAACGGGCCGTCGGATCCGACATCGCCCGACGGGCAGGCCGATGTGCCCGCGACGGGCGATGACAGGGCCGACTCCGCTGACTCCGGGCAGCCCGGTACCCGCCACGACGCCGCGGTGGCGAAGAAGCGACCGGGTTGCTTCAAGGTCGGCTGCCTGACGCTGCTGTCGATGTTTGTCATCGTGGCGCTCGCCGTCGGCGGGCTGGCGCTCTACGTCAACCACGAGCTCGGCAAGGTCCAGCACTCTCAAGCGCTGCTTCCGGATACCGGACCCGCCAAAGACCTTGCCGCCGGTGACGCGCAGAACATCCTGCTGCTCGCATCGGACTCCCGCGGTACCAATCTGCGCGATAACGGCCGCTCCGATGTCATTCAGCTGATGCACATCAGTAAAGGCCAACGCACGATTCAGGTTATCCACTTCCCTCGTGACATGTATGTCGCTATTCCGGGCCACGGGATGAACAAGATCAACGCCGCCTATTCCTTCGGCGGCTCCAAGCTGCTGGTCACCACCGTGCAGAACCTGCTCAACCTGCACATCGACCACGTCGCGCAGATCGGCTTCGACGGCTTCACAAAACTCACCGATGCGATGGGCGGGGTCGAGATCTACGTGCCGATCGCCTTCAACGAGAAGGGCTACGGGTCGTGGACCAAGGGCTACCACCATATGAACGGGGCCCAGGCCCTCGGGTTCTCCCAGGAACGCCACCAGCTCCCGCGCGGTGACCTGGACCGTGGGGTCGATCAGCAGCAGTGGATAGATGCAATGGTCGTCAAGGCACTCAGTCGGGGCACGCTGCAGAACCCCAAACGTGCCCTCGACATGATTTCGGCCATCGCTCCGTACCTTCTCGTCGACATGTCGACCACCGATCTGCTCAAACTCGCGGTCAGTATGCGGAATATCAACAAGAGCGACGTGACCTACTACAGCGCTCCCATCAAGGGTTTCACCACCAATGCGGTCGGCGACGTCGATATCGTCGACCTCGCGAAACTCCGGCAGATCGGCACGCACCTGCGCACCGACTCTGTCCTCGGGGCCGGATTGGCCCGCAACACTGTCGGCTGACCGCCGTACGATCTGGCGTATGCCTTTCGAACTCGACACGGACATGCCCCGCGAACTGGCCCCCCTGGCCTGGTTGATCGGTCGGTGGGAAGGCGCAGGGGTGTTGGGGTACCCCGGTGATCCCGGTATCGCGTCGGTGAACTTCGGTCAGGAGATCATCTGCAGCCACGACGATCGACCGTTCCTGGAATGGCGCAGCACGACGTGGCTGCTGGACGAGGCCGGGAACCAGGTCGAACCGCTGACCAGCGAAGTCGGCTACTGGCGCCCGCTGCCGGACGGCGAGGTGGAGTTCGTACTCGCCCACCCCACGGGGATCATCGAGATGTACTACGGCAACACCACACCGGCCAAGATCGAGCTCCGCACCGATGGGGTGCTGCGCAGCCCGACGGCGACCGAGTACTCGGCCGCAACCCGCCTCTACGGATATGTCAATTCAAATCTGATGTGGGCCATGGACATGGCCGCGTTCGGTCAGCCACTGCAGAGTTACGCGTCGGCGGAGTGCAAACGCGTCAGCTGAGAAACGCTCAGTTGAGGTGTTCGAACAACCAGACCGCTGCGGTCGGTAGAACACCCGCGAAAAGCACGCCGGCTGCTCCCATCGAGAGGGAAGCGCGCACCGAGCCGGCCTGATCGGGTAGGCCGCGCAGGATCGTCCACAGACTGTGGGCAACACCCGCGCCGAGCAACCCGGCAACCAGTGGTGCGTTCCATGCCACGTCGGCAACGCGCGCTGTCAGCACGCCGGCAGCGATACCGATCACGAGGGACAGCGGCAGACCCCACTCGCGCAGTGTCGGGCGACGCAGGAGCAGGGCGTCGATGACGGCACCCGCAGCTGCTGCTGACAGCGCGGCGACCACCGCTTCCCGACCCCCCGGTCGCAAGGCGGCGTCCGCAACGAACGCCCCACTGGCCAGTACCCCCAGGCCCATCGTCATACCGGCGAGCGCCACGACAACGTTCTCGCGACCGCCTCGGCTGACCAGCGATTGCAGGAAGACCAGGGCCAGCGATATCGCGAGAGCCGCCGTCACCCACCTGATGCCGTCCGCGCTGCCGGAACGTCCGACAACGACAGCCAGGGCAACTGCCCCGATGCCCAGGACGAGAATACTGGAGCGCTCCCGCTGCAGACCGAACAAGACCGGCCAGCCAACCACCAAGAGGGCACTAACCAGCAGAAATGCTCCCGCGAGCACCACCGACCCGGCGTACACCGACACCGCGAGGACCGCAGCACTCAGCACCGCAGCTGCCGCGATCGACCACGATGAGGACGAAGTGGGCATGCTCACCGCTTCCGACCCGGGGCCCCCGCCGTCCTGCGTACGCTGGTCGGTTTGCTGGTTCATCCGCTGAATCCTGCCATCCACCGGCGCAGCTCAGCCACCGGCGAAGGGCGGAAGGACCTCGACAGTTGCACCGGCCGGCACGTCATCCTGCAGGTCCAGGCGTCGGCCATCGGCAACAATCGCGCAGAGCCCAAGGACCGGACCGAGGGCCGCGTGACGGGCTGTGGCGACGTCCAGCAGCTCACCTACGGTGCGGGCCTCCAGTTCTTCACTGGCGATTCCGGCGGCAGCCTGGGCGCCCGCCCAGTAGCGAACAGTCACTTGCGACATGAATATCGGCACGCCTTTCTCTGATCTTGCAACATCGGCCGCAGACAGCGGCCAGGGTCTTGACGCATTTCGCGCTCGGGCGTGGCGCTGGTCACTGCGACCAGCATCGACCTCACGCGATCGATATACGCCGTATTCTCGTTCAGCATGGCACGGTTGCTCCTCCTCACCGACGCCCGCGGCGCCAGTGTCGAGGTTCTTCCGGCGCTGGGCCTGTTGGGCCACCGCGTGCGCATTCTGCCGACCGAGCCTCGCGCGCTGGTCGACCCCCCCGAAAGCGACGTTGTGCTGCTGGATGCACGCTCGGACCTGGTCAACGCCCGCGGGCTGGCCCGGGTACTGCGGGCCGCCGGACTGTCGACCCCGCTGATCGCGATCTTCACCGAGGGCGGGCTGACGACGCTGACCAACGAATGGCAGGTCGACGACGTGCTGCTGCACACTGCGGGCCCCGCCGAGGTCGAGGCCCGCATTCGCCTGGCGATGACCCGCTCGATCTCGGCAACCGAACCGGAGAACAGCCAGATCTCGGCCGGCGGCCTGGTCATCGACGAGGACGCCTACAGCGTGAGGTTGCGAGGCACCGCACTTGACCTGACCTACAAGGAATTCGAGCTCCTTAAATACCTCGCGCAGCACCCCGGCCGGGTCTTCACCAGGGCCCAACTGCTCCAGGAGGTCTGGGGTTACGACTATTTCGGGGGCACCAGGACGGTCGACGTGCACGTGCGGCGGCTGCGCGCGAAACTCGGTACCGACAACGAGGCACTCATCGGCACCGTGCGCAATGTCGGCTACCGCTTTGTCAGCTCCCAGGAGCAGCGCTCGCTCGAAGAGGCAGCCAACTCCGCGTGACCTCGTGCTGTCGGCGTGCTGCGCCCGGTCGCGCAGCCAAAAACCCCATGTCGATGTGATGCAATCGTTGGTATGACCCTTTCCCCGCAGTCGGTGCGCGCCCAACTCCCGGGCCTGGCCCGCGCGGCACAGGTTGCGGACGGCGTCGCGCCACTGTCCGAGCAGGCGCTGCTGGCCGCCGGGCGGCCGGCCGAGGCCGGATCGACCACCCGCAGCGGTGGAATGGAACAGATGGTCTGGCACGACGTGGATGGGCAGCTGAGCGTTGTCGCGGTTCCGGACGAAACGGGCGCGTCCTACGAACTGGTCGTGCACCCCGACCATCGCCGACACGGCTACGGCGCCAGCGTGCTCGATCTGATCATCAACCAACGCAATCCCGATGCGCGGTTCTGGGCGCACGGCGATCTCGCTGCCGCAAAGGCCCTCGCGACCAGCCACGGGTTACGTAGCGTGCGCGAGATGTGGAGGATGTCGCGACCTGTGCTCGGTGACCCGGCTATCGAGAAGCCACGCATCCCGAACGGTTTCGCCGCTCGTGCCTTCGTGCCCGGTCAGGACGAGGAAGCATGGCTGAACCTCAACGCCCGGGCCTTCGCCCACCACCCTGAGCAGGGCCGGATGACTTCCACCGACCTGGACGAGCGGATGTCGCAGGACTGGTTCGATCCGCAGGGTCTGCTGCTCATCGAGGACGTGAGTGGCCCGGATCCAGTTCTGGTTGCATCGCACTGGACCAAGATCGAGGTCGCTGACGTGGGCAACACGGGCGACCACACTGACGGCGGCGCCGACACCGCGGGGCACGCGTCAACCGAGGGCGAGGTCTACGTCGTCGCGGTCCACCCTGACTATCAGGGCCAAGGCCTCGGGCGAAGCGTGACCGCACTCGGGCTGGCCTATCTGGCCGCCGCCGGCGTCGACAGCATCGACCTGTACGTCGAGGGTGACAACGCCGCCGCTATTGCCACCTACCGAGGCTGGGGTTTCCAGAAAGTCAGCGCCGACGTGATGTACGGGCCGCACAGCCCGTCCTGAACACCGGGTCGGCAGAAGTTGGGAACGCGCTCTTCGGGGAGCTCTACCCGTTGCGCTGTTCGTGGGAACATGAAGCCATGGACGCTCATTCCGCAGCAACTGCCGAGCACCCTTCCGAGCCACAGACGACGGGGGAAACCGAGCAGAACGACGCCGTTGACGACGCCACCGCCCTGGGACGGACAACGTCGAGCAGCGCGACCCTCGTACGCCTGGCCCGTCGATCTTCCGAGGAGCCTGCGCGCGCCGCGAACGGTCGGTTCGTCCGGGTGGCGCCCGAGCTGGAATTCGACCCGCAGGACGACGAACTGCCCGAAGACCGCTTCCTGGACCGCGAGATCTCCTGGATGCAGTTCAATGAGCGGGTACTGCAACTTGCGGCGGATCCGACGGTGCCACTGCTGGAACGCACCCGTTACCTGTCTATCTTCGCCAGCAATCTGGACGAGTTCTTCATGGTGCGGGTTGCCGGGCTGAAGCGTCGCATCGCTACCGGGCTCGCCGTCCGGTCCGCCTCAGGACTCGAGCCACGCGAGGTCCTGGACGAGATATCCCATGCAGCGCACAAGCTGATGGATGTGCACGCCCAGCTCTTTCAGAAACAGCTGCGGCCCGCTGTGCAGGACGAAGGCATCCGGATCCTGCGTCCCGTGGAGCTGACCGAGGCCGACCGTGACCATCTCGGCGATTTGTTCCGGGCGCGCATCTACCCGGTTCTCACTCCGCTCGCGGTTGATCCCGCGCACCCTTTCCCGTACATCTCCGGGCTCTCGCTGAACCTCGCGGTCATCCTGATCAACCCGAAGACCGAGCGCGAGCACTTCGCCCGGGTCAAGGTCCCGCCCTTGTTGCCCCGGCTGATCGAACTGCCACCGGACGAGGGTGAGGACCCCCTCTTCAATACCCGGTTCGTCGCCATCGAGGACGTCATCGCCGAGCACCTCGAAGTGCTCTTTCCAGGTATGGAGGTGCGTGAGCACTTCACCTTCCGGGTTACCCGCAACGAGGACCTCGAGGTCGAGGAGGACGACGTCGAGAGCCTGCTCACCGCGCTGGAACGCGAGCTGACCAGGCGCCGGTTCGGGCCGCCGGTGC
Organism: Actinomycetota bacterium; assembly: GCA_030853805.1. GTDB lineage: Bacteria > Actinomycetota > Actinomycetes > Actinomycetales > Dermatophilaceae > Allobranchiibius. The sequence continues at coordinate 8,870 of JALYUK010000368.1, forward strand.
GCCTGGAGGTCGAGGAGAACATCGACCCGGTCATCCGCGACCTGTTGGTCCGTGAGCTCGGCGTCGCCGAGGCCGAGGTGTTTCCGCTGCCCGGCCCGCTGGACCTGTCCGGTCTGCACGCGATCGCGGAC